>JAATVR010000276.1 GCA_014523665.1 Nitrososphaerales archaeon TH526 | reverse complement strand
CAAATCTCTCGATAGATGTTAACAGCTTAATAGCATTCCTCAGTGTTAACGCCGTTCAATGAACGTTACACGCTCAGCAATCGAATTGTTCAGAATGCACGAGCTAATTGTATAACATACCAATCGGTTTCCCTTATGTACCTCTATCTAAAATCATTTTAAACGTTCAATGACATAATATACTAGAATGGTAGGGATACGAACACTCAGCGTGGATGGGCGCCTGCGCGATAAAGACAATCAACCGGTATTCAGGATTGCCTTGGCAAACTCAAAAATGTTAATGAAATTTCATTGCAGATAGGCTTGTCGATATGAGCGAATATGAGAATTTGAGGACTGCAGACATTGTTGCTGAGGCATTAATTGACTGGAATGTCGATACTATCTTCGGATTACCTGGTGATGGGATCAATGGCTTTATGGAATCCCTAAGACAACGAAAAAACAAGATCAGGTTCATACTGGTACGGCATGAGGAATCAGCAGCTTTCATGGCTTGCGCATACGCGAAGTATACTAGAAGGCTTGGTGTATGCGTTGCTACGTCGGGTCCGGGAGCAATACATCTTATAAATGGGTTATATGACGCCAAAGCCGATAACACACCAGTACTAGCTATCACTGGAAGTACGTACTCTGACCTGATGGGATCGGGCTACCAGCAAGATGTAAACCTATTACAGCTTTTTTCAGACGTAGCAGTCTACAACAACATGATAAATTCTCCAGAGCATGCAGAAATGGCAGTAGACATAGGATGCAGAATTGCACTTGGACGTAGAGGAGTTAGCCATTTGACAATCCCAATTGATGTTCAGGAGCAAAAGCTGAAAAATAGATACTCAAGACATAATGTCCCCGGCCATACATCCGATGCGATTACATCTACTACTACCCCTAATCAGGCTTTAATGGACAAGGCTGCAGAAATTCTAAATGGAGGGAATAAGGTTGTAATTATCGTGGGGCAGGGAGCCCTTGGGGCTTCCGATCAGGTGATTTCTGTTTGTGAACGCTTAGCTGCTCCCGTTGTCAAGGCACTATTAGGCAAAGCAGTGATTGCTGACGATCATCCATACAGTTTAGGAGGACTTGGTCTTCTGGGAACCGGGCCTGCCAGCGATGCAATGAATGAAGCAGATACTTTACTGATGATCGGAACATCTTTTCCATACATTGATTATCTTCCGAAACCAGGACAAGCAAGAGGCATTCAAATTGATATCTTACCTGAAAAAATTGGAGTTAGGTATCCAGTGGAAGTTGGGTTAGTGGGTGATTCGAGACTTACGTTAACCGCTCTTCTTCCTCTATTGCACAGAAAGGAAAAATCTGATTTTCTTGAGTCAAAGCAGCGAGCCATGCGAAAATGGAGAAGCCTGCTAGAAGAACAGGGTTCTCGAAATGATAGGCCAATTAAGCCCCAGTTTGTCGCTACCATCTTATCAGATGAATTAGAGGATGATGCAATAATTTCAGTAGATAGTGGAACTATTACTAGTTGGGCAGCTCGCTATATCAATATTAAAAAGGGAATGCTTTTTTCGCTGTCCGGTACTTTGGCAAGTATGGGATGCGGTTTACCGTACGCCATCGCAGCTCAAATCGCATTTCCGAAAAGACAATCTGTGGCTTTTGTTGGAGATGGTGGCTTCACTATGTTAATGGGAGATTTTGCCACGGCGGTTCAATACAACTTGCCGATCAAAGTGATAATTATCAAGAATAACGTTTTGGGAATGATTCGTTGGGAACAAATGGCTTTTCTAGGAAACCCTGAGTTTGGTGTAGAATTCACCCCTATAGATTTCGCAAGATATGCCGAGGCTTGCGGTGGGAAGGGTTACACTGTAACTGAGCCTAGAGACGTCAAACCAATCCTGGCTGAGGCGATGAGCGAGAAGAAGCCAACGATAGTTGAGGTACACGTAGATCCTTTCGATCCGCCAATGCCCCCACAAGTCGATCTAGAATTTGTTAAAAAAATGGCTGAATCGTTTGCGAAAGGGCAACCTTACGCAAAGAGAATTGGCTTATATAGGAACCAGATTCATGAAAAATTGCGAGACCTTCATCATCATGAACCCGGTTAATAATTACAGTTTGAAAATAATCAGATCACGTACATAATATCCGATGTTCTTATCAAGGGTATCTTTTTCTCTATCTTTGCTTTATTGCTTACTCGTGTTGTCTAACGAACAATTCAATGTGAGTGTATTTACTAGGGCAAGATCTTGTCTGTGATTCAGTCGGGGGTCCACAACAAGAATTTCTTTATGATGTATATCGTCACTGAGTAAATGTCTGTGGCCTGCCACAGATATGATTTAGCTTAAGCTATCCCGTATGGTAATTTGATGTCCAGCTAGAAAGCTGCTTCTCTATTGATGGAGATCAGTTCATTCATTCTACTATGTATCTCCAAGTATCTTTTTCCTTTTTCCGTAGTACGATAGATTTGAGCTCTAACTTCATATTCCAATAGCTCACTCTTCCCCAGATCGGTTAAATATTCTTCGAGTTTGTTATACGATAGGTACGCTCTATACATGATCTTTGTCTTAGTAACTCTACCATGACTTGCAATGTCAAGGATCATCGCATTTATCTCCGCTCTATCCCTGTTTTTCATTTTTCTATGTCCAGTATTAGAAACGAACACAAGTATTTAGGTAAATTTTAAGTAACTACTTGGAAATAAATCT
>JAATVR010000275.1 GCA_014523665.1 Nitrososphaerales archaeon TH526 | reverse complement strand
CGGGGGACTCCATGAGTTAGAAAATCAATTCCAAGATTTGCAGCATCAGTCCAAGAGGTGAGATAGAGGTGTCCAATAACTTTAATTCCCTGACTATGAGCTTCCTCTATCGCCGCTTTTATTAGATCTGGCTTTAACCCAACGTACAGTTTGATGTAATCTACTCCTGCTGCTGCCTGACGATGGACTTCCTTTCTAACCTCCTCTTCACTAGTAACCTGCTTTTCTACGAATGGTATCGGAAATTCAGGTGTATTTAGAAGTCTACCAGCGGTAAAAATCTCAGGACCGCTTAAATTTTCATTAAGAACCTCTTCTCTTAGCTGTACTGTTTTATTAGTAGGACCCCCAGGATTTCTAATCGTGGTAACTCCATAATTTAAAAGCATTCTTAGCATATCTTCGGACGTACCCTGATCATAGGAGTTCTTTCGCACTCCTGCTACATGAGCATGCATATCGAAAAGCCCAGGCATAATATATTTTCCAGTTAGGTTGAGAACTCTTCCGTTTGTTAGGGATCCATTACTAATGTTAAATGATGAATAGTTATTCTGACTAGTTACTGCAATTATTTTACTATTATTAATGATTATCACTGAATTATTTTTTTGGGGACCATCAGTTCCATCGATCAATGTAGCTCCATTCAATACCAGTATTTCATTTTCATTGTCTGTATTCAGTAATGATAAAGACCTGTTGTCAGGGACAGTGAAATCCGTAGCCCGGAGAGGATTATCATTTATTATGTCTGAAATTAAAAATATGAATAATGAAAGTAAAGCAACATAAACTATGTTCATATCTATCCTTTTTCAACTAACTTTCTGATTTCAATTGTCATTAGGTTTTGCCAAAATCCCATGTAGAGAAGAATTTGGGAGTGATCTCAAGTACCGTCTCAATCCCATTTCTTGTGTTATCAATCAGCATCTTGGCTAAATCAGCATCTTGGCTGTCGAGCGTACCTAGGTATTTCAAATTTATTTTTCTACCATGAACATAATTTTCTTAGGATCCTCTAATATTATTGCCTCACCCTTACCTTTGACACCTTTGTATGGAAAGCTCTCGTCATCAATGGAAAAGTAGATTTTTGACTTCCTGCGAATATTCTGGGCTTTCTTTGAGACTTTAGGAGTCATAACAAAGAGCTTCTTCTTGTCATTGTCATATTCACATATTCAAACCTATAGGTTGAATGTTAGGATCATCCGTTTCATCATTTTTAGCCAGCTGCAAGTTCAGCTTTCTTTCAAGGAAGCAATTAACTTCATTCTCATTTATCGAATGAACATCGTCCATAGCCCAAATAATCTTCATTATAATTCATAATGTAAATTATGTTATAAAGATTAGGCGAGATGTTTCAATAGATGTTTTAATAGGTAGGTAACAAAAGGATTAGAGATGATACTTCATGATCGAATTACCGAAACTTACAAGTAAATCACTTTTAAGTACGCCACATAGCAATGTGTGGGAATGTTCAATAAATGATTTTTTGCAATTTTTTATTGTGTTCCTATACGATATTGAGAAAGAGCTTCGGGCTGAAGGGGAATGAATGCAGTTATGTGGCTGGCTTACGGAAGAGGATGGAAATTCACTGAAGATCATAAGCATACATAAGCATAAACTATCGCTGGCAAAGGAGAAATATTATGAAACTCACGTAAACATTCCAGTGAATAAAGGCAACTCTTAACAGATAAAAAAAGAGAAGAAAAGTAGTGTGTATTCCCCTAACCAGTTACTCCATCACAGGACCCTAGTGCTGCAGTAACTTCGTCTACAGATGGATATGCTCCCATCCTTTCGTGTAGTAAGACGTTGTCTTTACAGTTCGCATATGCCTCTGAAAAGTGACCTGATGTGTATCCCATATATGCAAATCCAATCCCGAATAATGATGATATTCCTACGACAACGACGATCGTAAGTATCAACATACTATGGTTAGGCTTATCTGTGCGTACTTCTTTCTTCTTCGGTTCAAGTGCTTTTAAGTAGAGTATTTGACTCATGATCTAACCATACATGAATGCTACTCAATGGTTTGTTTCCAAAACTTTTGTCAGTTCAGGCTAAAAATTCAAATCTATTACCATAATATTGAATGAGAAAAGGTGGGCTGGGCGGCTTAATCTGTTTGGGAAAGTGCACCGAGAAGTCCTACCATCATGCCTACGTTGATGCAGTCAAGAATTCTTTCCGTGTGGGCGGTACTTAATATTGTGGAATACTAAGAGCAATCCATTTGTCTACGTTTATGTTAGTTCAAGTCTCAATACTTCTGCTGCGGGAACATTCAGGAGAACTTCGCTTCCATTTAATCCTTCTCCTAGTGACTTAGTTATCTTAAAGCTGTGCCTCCCCTTCATTAAAAAAAGTGATTCCTTCGCGATTGCATTTATATTTCCCCTGGCATCATTGTCACTG
>JAATVR010000274.1 GCA_014523665.1 Nitrososphaerales archaeon TH526 | reverse complement strand
TGAATTCAAAACCGGTATCCTTGCTTCTTGCATTTTCCATGCCCAATTTTCTTAAAAGCAGGTTTCTTTTGTACCAACTAAGCGCCAAGAATGCACGCAATGCTACAGCAAGATCAACGGGAAAGGGCAAGAAAAGCATTATGACAAAAGCAACTGCTAAATATATGGTCAACCATTTTAGCTTATTCAAAGCAAGCTGTTTATAGCTAGAATCTTTCATCGGCGTACATTCCTATCAACACTATAGTGCAAACTAGAATATAATATTCTTGCTTGCACTGCAAGACAAAAATATTAAGCACGGACGTCTTTTGGGTTGCCCTGCTAGGAACGATCACTTGACAGGGAATGCTTTGCGTAGTTGAGCCACTTGTGCCTCTCCGAGAATTTCATCAACATCCTTTAGTGCCCGGTCAGGAATAATAATCTGAATTTGTTTCATATTTTGTCAGGTTTCACTTGTGTAATCTTGCCAGTATAAATAGTAAATGTGTGCAATGCATTACTGTGCATTAGCACATAAAATAGTCGTTTAACATACGTATAATTAACAAATGATAACGAATGACTCTTCGTATTTTGTTGATAGACCGTTTTATTCTTCACTTAAGGTCTAAGCCTGGATCCCTACAATAATAGATGAACAAGTCTTAAAACTTCAAAGAGAGGTGGTATATCATTATCGAAATACTGAAATGACATGAGGTAGACATTCCTGGATTATTAGATTATTTTTAAACAAGGAATCAGGACAAGTAATCTAAAAGACCTTCCCTAACTTCCATCTTTCCGTCATTGAAAATTCTTTCATCCATCTCATTGACCGATCCTACGTTAGGCACGAAACTCATCTTTGAATATATGTCTTTATCGGGATCAATTCCTGGAGCAATCTCTTCTAGAGTCATTCCAGCCTCACCCAACCTGAAGACTGCTCTCTCTGTTACATATAGAATCTCTTGCCCATATTTTATAGCTTGACGTCCACTGAACACTACCTTAAAGACTTTTTCCACAAATTTTGAAGTTGCCCCGTCACGAAGGATATTGATTCGGTTGTTGGAGATACGAATATCACTTTTTCCTGCAGTAAAGGCACCTCCAAAGCAGATCCTTGGCGCTCCTCCGGCTATGACAGGAAATCCGCCCGGTCCAAATATCTTATTGGGCAGCATTGATGGATTTACGTTTCCTTCTTTGTCGACTTGAAGAAAACCAAGAGATGCTGCATCAATTATTCCACCCTCAAAATTGGAGAATACATCGGGAATAGTTGACAACGCAAACGGACTTATTGCTAACCCGAAGTCATTTCCAGATAGAGCGAGTCCTCCCCAAGGACCAGATTCGAGTACTGTTATTATAAAGTCTGAGACACCCTCCTCAGCCCCGACAGAGGATATAAGAGTGGGGATACCTATTCCTAAATTAACTAATATAGGTGCTCTCTTTTTCTTAAATATTGCCAACAATTCTAAAAGGATTCTTCTAGCGATTACCCGTTCATGTTCATACGAGAGTACCTTTGGTAGACCTTCCAGCCAGCCTTCTGTAATGGGGGGAGTAACCTTATAGGAGAGCCTGAGATCATATTCGATCGTTCCACTTTGCCAATGATAATCCCTTGGAGATACAACGACATGATTTACTAATGGTCCTGGCACATCGACATCTCTTGGACTTATTGTGCCAGATTTTGTGAGCCATCTGACCTGAGCAATCACGGTACCAGAATGCGGTCTTGCTTTTGCAGCTTGCGCAATACTTAGGATGGTTCCCTTTAAGCCTTCCTCTCGTAACGACAAATTTCCATATTCATCTGAAATGGATGCCCTAATCAAAGCATAATCTGGCTTTGGGGCCTGATACAGCAGGTGGTCAGTCCCTTCAATATCCAGTAGGCTTACTTTGCACGGCCCATCTTTTCTTGCTTTTTGGTTCAATACAGCACCTTCGTTCCTTGGATCAAGAAATGTATCAACCCCGATCTTTGTCAAGAGTCCTGGCCGCCCAGATGCAACTTCTCTGAACCAGTATGCGGTGATCCCTATCGGCCATCCGTAGCACTCTATTCGATTATCTGTTACTAGTTTCTGAAGCCAAGGTGAAAAGCCTAGAAATGGCATTAATGCACCTATAAGAAATTCCTGCTCAGGGTCCTTGTAAAGGTTTTCGGCGATCTTATCCAATGCTCTGCCTGGTATAGCAGGAAGAGCGTCAGAGATAACAAACAAATTCTTTGGGTGTCCATTCTTAGTATATTGGTGATATAGTTCAAGGATAAGGTATTCAGGTGTATTAGCCATATTAAAGCCAGAAATCGCAACTACACTGTTATCTTTTATATCAGACAAGGGAACACCGACATCAACAATCTTGGAGAACATTTGATGAATATCATAAGGTGTTTTTTATCCTTCCTATTTAAGTAGAGTAGTTGTCGTACTTTTCTTTCGTCTGGTTGACCAATTCTGAGAAAGTATAATGAACCGGTTGACGTAGCGATAAAGTATCACCTGGAACACCTGTAGAGAGATTTATAGTATGAACATTAGGATTAAAAAAGGAATTCAAGAAAGGGGCTAGATATCTAATACAGGTTCGATTGTATCGGAATGCAATTTCCATACCAAACCATTTTTCAGATATGCCATTTCAATTCATGTATCTTCTTTTCTTCCTCATTCTTAAACCCTGCAAGACAATACCTGCACTTATGTGGAGGGATAAATTTGATTGGATAGTCATTATCCTTATCATCAAAATCATAATGGCTTAAATCGTCACCCTTGGACGAGGTGGAGGCAGAGACCCTTACCATTTTTATACGTTCTTTCTTATAATTTTCTACGAGATCCTTCAGTGTATAATCCCAACCATTCTGTAGGAGATCAAGTTTATCCGATTCCGCTATAGGATGAGTATATCGTTCTTTGGGATTTGTTGATGCAATGAATTCTTTTCTTCCTTCCTTTTCTCCTACCCCATATTGAGGGTCTCCATCCAATAGCAGTCTTATGGCATATTCATTTTCTTCGTTATTTGCCCAAAGTTGGATCTTCCTGTGAATCATGTCCTTATCGCTTGCAAGTCTTTTAGCCTCATCTAAATCATTATTGGCATCGTCAGCTTTTGTTATCCATTTTTTTCCTTTTTGTTTATCATTAACATAGGAATTAGGCAATATTGAGATATCTCAAACTGTTAAGAAGTATTTTAATATTAAGTATTAAGTATATACGATAAAAATAATTATTTTCCTTTGACTGATTCTTAATGTAGCGCTGCAATAAGACGAGAAGACGACTAATCGGTCGCTTGTTGAGATAATTGAATTAACTCCGTTCAATTTTAAGGTGATTATCCATCTCTATCTTGAAAAGAGAAAGAAATCAGAGATGCTAGCTAAGCTATATTTAAATTTCAAATAGCAGATGCTAGATAAGAATCTGCAAGCATATGTTTAGATAACGCAACGTAATATGATGAATATGTTTGTCAGACTCATCCTCAATGACTCCTGAGACATTGTCATTTGATGACGCCGACACGGACAAAGCAATTTTAGAAGAATACAAGAAGACATGTTCTATAATATTTGGAAAGGCAAGTCACTCTCAGATGAGATATCTTCAAGCATCAGTAGAATTACAGCAGAGCCTATTGAATTCGTGCGATTCCCTACTTGCAAAACAAACTCGTTGGATTGAAGATAATCTGTCCCAACGTAGTGGCAAGTCCACAATCGTCATTAGTTCGAACCTGAAAGCTTTTGTTCGCGGCTATACCGCAACAGTTGACATGTCAATGACTATGTTATCTATTGTTTATGACTTGACAACTTCTCAAATAGAAAGATATAGGAAGCTTATCGATATGCTAAACAAATCTTATTTCCCACAATGACTTACTTCGAAAACAAGTAAGAATCATTTAAGTCATAGCGAATCTAAAAGTATTAGGCGCATTTTCCATTTTCTTTATATTCCAGGATTGGTGCCCTTTGGAAAAGTATCGTCATTAATGAATCTCTCGTACATAAACCGGTACCCAAATTGCATTTGATCAGTTAGTAGACTTTCCCCTGCGG
>JAATVR010000273.1 GCA_014523665.1 Nitrososphaerales archaeon TH526 | reverse complement strand
GTAGTCGCAGTTGCAATTGCTAAACTCGGCTCCTTCGATGTACCAGTCAACCTGTGCCATGGTGCCCTCCGTCAGCACAATTAGTTAGTTAATCTGGAAGTAGACGCCAGCCACGATACTCTACTACTGCTTGCTGGTTTTGTCACTTTCCTTTACTAACTGTGTAAAGTTTGTAATATCCATTATCTTGTTACAATAAATACAAATCCATCTCATAGTTAAAGTATGTACTACGCATACATTCTTAATATTACATTCTTCCATAGTTCTGAAACAATGTTTTTGGATGTCTCTGCAGTTCTGGCATTAACAAAAGTATTAGATTATCTCTCGCCCAACAAACCTCTAAATATTTAACAAGAGAGTACTTCATATGTCCAGTTCATCCGATAGAGAAAAAATACTACTCGGTCTTAGCAGAAAACTCGGTTACGAACTAGACGAAGACTTTAGAAGGGCCGGGAACAAACTAAAAGATGTTTTAATCCGTGACTTTGATAGAGAAGTGGCGTTAGCCGAAGTATACGGTGACCGAAAAGATCTCATCGAAGCCGTATTTCATAGAGCGATGGCTTATGCAATACACAACACTCTGAGCGATGTTGAAATGATGATATGATGAGATGGATTGGGAACCGGGCTGTCGTTGCAGTTCTGGCATTAGTTAGTTAGACTGCCTATTGCAGTAGACGCCAAGCGTGGTACTGTACTCTTGCTTCCTGGTTGCTGTTTTTGTCGTTGTCGCTTTGCTTTATGAACTCTGTAAAATTAGTACAATCCATTATACTGCTACAGTAAATGCAAATCCATTTCATAGGTAAGAACTATTATTACTACGCAGACATTGTTTATATAACATTTTTCTATAGTTCCCCAACAAGGTTTTAAACTAAGTTCACAACCTTGTTCTGAAACAATCTGCTACCGGGAAATGACGGGTATTCGCTGCTTCAGGAGGCTAGAATACAGCCTTTGGATGGATAGATATCCATCGATAGTTTCAGATGGTTGTTAATCTTATGGCATTGACTCAATCACACTTGTTAATATCGAATCTTCCACTGACAAGAGCAAACTTGTCCTGGACCTGTCGTACCTATCCCCTTTCTAGCCTGTGCTATATTTTCGGCAATGCTGCAGACTTGGCAATATTCCGTTGTATTCTTGCTAGGATCTTCTAATGCGATGGCCCAATCATTTGGGTCAACTAGTATGATTGTTTTCGGTACTCTACCCTTTGCAGAGGGATATTTCTTGACGAAGTCTGTTACATGGCGCTTATGATTTGGATTCCTGCAACGTTGCTTATCTTTCAAACGGCGATCTCGAAATAATGAATGCAGACTGGTTCAAAAATACTATAACACTAAAAGGAGAGGGAGATGATACATTCAGACTATTTTCCAGTTCTGGCTTATCGAAGACGTCGGTACCATATTAGGGGGTCTGCCTTCACCTATTCCTCCACCCTCTCTACAGACTATTCTCGCCATAGAAAATTGCTTGAGTGAGATATTCGGCTGAAAAAGGGGACTAATAATCATCGGGATTAATCTTCGACCGTTGCAGGTTACTAGTCGGAGAGTAACAAACACTCCCTCGTGATATCGCTAGCGATAAGAATAATGGAAGGACACACTAAGGATATTAATAGTCTCACTTCCTAAAATTTAACAGGTCGTCTAGAAGGTTTGCATAAACATTTAGTTGTATTTAATGTGGTGGGTCTAGAATCATCTAATATTTTTGCTATGAACCTGCCCAATATCCAACAAATTGCAGAACGGGGGACATACTGCCCAGTCACACCTGTTTTCCCTGCAGTCACATCCACGGTGCAGGCAAGTTTGCTAACAGGCAAATATCCCAACGAACATGGGATAATATCAAACGGGACATACGAAAGATCAAACTGTTCCGTTTCGTTTTGGGAACAGGATAGTTCACTTGTGAAATCTCCTAGAATCTGGGATTTCCTAGGTGAAGGCGTAGCTGGGGATGTAAATAGCGCGGTACTATTCTGGCAGAACACGCTTCACGCAAAATCAGACGTAGTCGTAACTCCTAAACCTATTCATCTTGAAAGTAGGATGATTATGTGGTGTTATTCTAGACCTCCAAGTTTTTATGAGGATGCCCTAAAACCGAAGTTAGGTGAATTTCAACTAGCTACTTATTGGGGACCGTTAGCGTCATCTAAATCAACTGACTGGATAGCCGCAGCGACGGAAGTTACCTTCGAGACGCAAAGACCATCAATACTTTTTACGTATTTTCCTCATGTTGATTATTCAACCCAGCGATTTGGAAAAAATAGCAGGGAAGTAAAAGAGGATCTGGTTAAGGCAGATAATTTAGTAGGAGGGTTTATTGAAAAGGTAAGAAAATTAGATTTACTCGATAACACAGAATTTGTAATCTTGTCTGAATATCCATTTAGCGATGTGGAGGGATTTATCAATTTGAATCTTCTGCTCCGGGATGAAGGCTTTTTACAAGTTAGACAAATAGGGGGTTTTGAATTCATCGATTTCGAGTACAGTGATGCCTTCGCTATGGTTGATCATCAAGTAGCCCATATTTATGTGAAAAAACCAACCCGTATTGATCAGGTAAAGGAGTACCTGGTCAAGATTCCCGGGATGGACAGGGTGTTGTCGACAGTGAGTGAGAAACACGAATTTCAAATAGATCATCCCAAAAGTGGTGAGTTGATTGCAATCTCAGACAAAAATAAGTGGTTTACATACTACTGGTGGTATGACCCAACTCTGGCTCCTCCGTTTGCTACTACTGTGGACATCCATAGAAAGCCTGGCTATGATCCTGTTGAATTATTCTTCGACCACCACAAGAAATCCATTCCCTTAGACGCAAGTTTAGTGAGAAGCTCCCATGGACGGCCTCTGCAACTTGATAGCGGAAATGCGTCTTCTATTTTTATCACAAGCAAAAAGGATGAAAGAGTAGAATCGCTCCTAGCGAAGGATTCTATAACGTCAGCAGAATTGGGATCGTACCTTATAGAATCATACACTTGAAAAATGTGATGGAAATTGAAATATTCAGTTACTCTGAGTTCTTTCAAAGGGATATTTGAGTCGCTCACGGAGGCACTGCCTGTACTAAAAAAATTAAATTATGATGCTGTTGAATTTATTGGAGAGAAGCAATCGCGGAAGGACCTTGATAGTTTCACCGATATATTGGATACGCTTGACCTTGAAGTTGCAGGGGTTACTGGAATGTGGGGCAATGTGAGCAGCAAGGCATGCGGTAGACGTTTGTTGAGCCTTGATAGAGGTATGGTTGAAAATGCTAAGAGGTATGTAATTCAATGCATAGAATTATGCAGGCAATTAGGCGGACAGGAGTTGAATGTTTGTCTTTTCACCGATCCCTTTACCTCGATCCCCGACTTTAGCCATCGAATACTTTCTCATAAACAGAAACTTAAGCTTATTGAAAAATCTATTCCTCTTTTACGATTCCTTTCGAACAATGCCAAAGACCATGGAGTTCTCCTCCTTCTGGAACCGCTTAACCGATATGCGACCCCATATTGTTGTAATGCAGAAGATGCGGTACATGTCTGTGAGGCAGTTGACCACCCAAGTTTTGGAATATTATTAGACACTTTTCACATGAATATTGAGGAAGACTCATTTTCACACGCAATTGAGTTGGCAAGAGATTTCTTACTCCACATGCATTTTGCAGACAACAATCGAAAAATGCCAGGAAGCGGGCATCTGGATTTTAGCTCAATCTTAAGTGCCATACGCAAAATCAAATATCAACGATACATCAGCTTTGAACCAAACTTGGAGCAGACGAGCTATCTTGATTCATTAAAAGAGGGAATTGCCTACATCAAAGGACTAAATTCTACAGTCAGTATAGGATGACATTGCCTCGAAGAAGCCGTTCATTTTTTTCACAACTTATTTATGAACCTAATAATGCAATCTATACGAACGAGGATTAGAAATGCAGCCATTCGTTTCGCGTAATATCTCCTTAGTCGAGCATCTTGCCAGGGATATAGTTGATGGGCTTTCTGAGGAGACAAATAAGAAATGGATCAAGCCAAGATATCTTTATGATCAAATAGGATCTAGACTTTATGAGAGAATATGTGACCAACCAGAATACTACCCTTTCAGGACAGAAACAGGGATTCTGAAGAGATTCGGGCACCGTATTTTCAAATTTATGAATGGTGATGTAACCGTCGTCGAACTAGGGAGTGGTAATTCAGCAAAGACGAGGATCTTGCTTTCCACCTTACTTGAAATACAAAAGCGTGTTTTCTACCTTCCTATTGATGTTTCTCAAGAAATTCTCTTGAAGACTACACATGACCTCAATCGCGAGTTCACTCGGCTCGATACTTTTGGAATAGCTGCCGATTATTCAGAGGGGATCCGGGAGGCTTGCAATATTTCTGCTAGAAATGTAACAATGCCTGAAAAGAAATTTGTACTTTTCCTAGGCTCTACTATTGGTAATTTTGAATACCAGGAAGCTGTTGAATTTCTGATTTCATTAAGAGAGAGCATGCAAGCAGGCGATTTCTTACTTTTAGGATTTGACCTTCAGAAGGATGTTAAAGTGCTTGAAGATGCATACAACGATCGACTGGGGTTTACTGCCGCATTTAACCTTAATCTACTTTCCCGAATAAATCGCGAGCTAGGAGGGGAATTCAGTCTGACTAATTTTCGTCATTTGGCATTTTACAATACCGAACACCATAGAATAGAGATGAATCTGATCTCGAAAACAACACACGAAGTATATGTGAATAGCCTAAGGAGATCATTTTCCTTCATTGTGAATGAAAGAATACATACAGAAAATTCGTATAAATTTACATTAGAAGCGATGAGGAATATTATTGAGCGTTCAGGATTTAGAATTGCAGAAAATTTTCTTGATCATGATAATTTGTATTGTGTTAGTTTGATGGTTGCGGACAATTAGGAATACTAAATGTGACCATGGATGGGATTCGAAAGTTTAGGGGTCTGCAGCGCACCTAAAGCCTGAAAAAAGTATTCGTTCATTCGGTCTGAAATAGTTTCTATAGGTGTTTCTGATTTGCAACCATGGTGTGGCAAATGATCCACCTCTAAGAACCTTTTGGTTAACGGACCACTTGTCAGTATACTCTGAAAATTTCGACTTGAATCGTGGATACAAACCATACTCTGAGGAGGTCCATTCCCACACGTCCCCTATCATTTGAAAGCAGCCAAAGTAGCTCCTTCCTTGCTCGTACGTTCCGATTCGAGAGGGTGCCCAATTGTTCGACTCAAGAACGTTTGCGTACTTGTGAACGGCCATGTCCTCTCCCCATGGGTACAAACTTTTGCGCTGCAAGTCCTCATTCCAGCTAGCAGCCTTCTCCCACTCTGCCTCCGTGGGAAGCCGTTTTCCCGCCCATCTGGCATATGCATGTGCCTCGTAAAAGCTTACATTTACGACCGGTTCTTTCGGATTTATCTTAATATTGCCTCTAAAATCCTTTTTCATCCAACATCCTTCTCCCTTTTCATAAGTCCAATAGAGAGGAGCATTCCAATCTTGCTCTCTAACCAAATCCCATCCGTCAGCCAACCATAGGTTATAATCATCATATCCGGCGTCATCCATAAATCGCTGATAGTCTCCGTTGGTTACCGGAAATGTATCTATCAGGTAATTCTCAAGATAGACTTTGTGTTCTGGAAGCTCATTGTCATAACAGAATTGATCACTTGGATAACCAAGGCTGTAGATTCCTCCAGGGATCTTGACCATCGAAGGATGTAAATCGTGAACATTAGTAGTATTATTGAAAGAATCTTCTCGTGCTTCGAATGATTTCATACTTGAAGGACGAAAATTATCATTCGGATCAATGAAACGATTGAAGTAATACTGTAGGTCGTAAATCATAAGCTCCTGATGCTGCATTTCATGTTGATTGGCTAGCTTTATGTCATAGTAGGCATCGTCATGATAATTAATATTCCCTTGCTTCAGAAATTTTACAACTTCCTTGTCAACAAGCGATCGATATTGCAAGGTCTGTCTGATTGTGGGTCTTGGAAATCTTCCTCTCTGCGGTTTGCTTAGTATAAAATCATATTTTTGATAGTATGAATTCAGGTAGGCCAAGTTAATTTCTTCAGGCAGCGAAATTTTCACTCCATGTTTCTCTAGGACTTTTTGGTAGAACCAGCTAACATGGGCCAAATGCCAATTCGGTGGGCTTCCAAAATCGCTTGCTTGAACTACTGCATCTTCTTGCCTAAGCTGAGAGAATATATCAAGGGTAGTCCGTCTAGTGGACCTAAATTCTTTTGTTATTGATTCTAGCGAATCATGAAGGACCTGCGTCACCTAATAACATATAGAAATATCATTTATAAATCGATCTTAACCAATGCCCCTCATTACTGAAAAACGGCTGGTTTTTTATTTTGCATTATCAGATAAAGGGGTCTGAATCGAAGGTTAGTAAACTGTCGATCTGTTAGCCCACCTGACGATTGTCAAAGTACTTATGGCAGAACCAACTATTCCAGCTACTAGCGCGCCTACAGTTTCGTGATCTATTATGCCTGGCATAGCCTGCCCTAACCATTTAGCAATGTCTGGCAACACCAGATATCCCGCGAACCCAATTGAGAAGCCCATAACCCAGAACAATAAAATGACGAGTCCCCTTGACATCTCATTTAGTCTCCCGCCGAATTATGACTCTAAAGCGACTCGTAGTGATTTCCAATTTACTTATCAGACGGCAATGCACAACCCATTTTGGCCATTTCGCAATTAAGCATTAGTGTCAAATTTTATCGCATGGAATGACAAAATATAACCTACGACCGCTTTTAAGTTAGATATTCAATCGTGAATTGTATCTACAAAAGTTTCCAATTAAAATAAATACTTATGACCATTTCAAATAAATATAATGCCGGCTTCTGCGTTCTGACGATCAAGGTGGTTGGGTATGCTCACATAATTTGGATCACCAAAAAAATGGTGGAAAATGATTTATCTGCAAATTTTCAGAAATCAATGGTTGTAAATTCAAGATCTAATCATGCGAGAAATCCTGTTCATGGTACGCATGACTCGGGTTTAGAGCAGGGTCAGGAAAGGCGAATTGGATCAGGTGTAACTAATCGAGTATGACTAGTATAGACTATTGTACGATTTGTCCCGAATGCAATTCTCGGTTGATACATGACCAAAGCAAAGGCGAGTACATTTGTGAAAGGTGTGGATGTGTTGTTATGGATCAGATAAACGACTACGGCCCAGAGTCTCATTCTAATGATTTTGAAGAAAAAAGCAAGTTGACTCGAGCAAGTGGCCATACAAGTTATTCCTTGCATGATTATGGTCTAAGGACAGAGATCGGGTATAGTTCGAAAGATTACAGCGGCAAAAATATAGATTATGCAATTGCAGAACAAATGAATACTATGAGAAAATGGCAATCCCGCATCAGGGTTGCCTCTCCAAAGGAAAGGAGACTCTCAAACGTCTTGTACAAGATTAACGAAATATGTTCGCTTCTTTCCCTTCCTAAGACCATCACTGAAACTGCTGCAATGTTCTATCGTCTCTTCGAAAATCGGAGCGAAGCAAAAGGAAAATCCGTGATTTGTATCGCAGCAGCTACGATCTATCTTGCTTGCAAGAAATGCAATGTAGTGAGATCGCTTGAAGAAATTGTTAATCCAATAGGCTCAGGGGAAAAATCCAGAGCAAATACTAGATTAGCCTCCAAATACTATAGATCCATGGTTATGGATATGGGAACGTTTACTGAATCCGATATCCGACCAAGATACGAGAGTCGGCATTTCGAGAATCTATCAGAAAAGCCCAGGATAAGCCCATATTCTTATGGGGAGTCACGCAGATATGATAATTTACCACGAGCCAATATAGCAGAGCGGGCCTTGCTTCCTGTTGTAACCCGGACTCCGACTCTTTCGGTCTTGCAACACGATACATATCCTGTAGCTGCGGCAATAGATCAGTATATCTCTAAATTAGCCAATATGGCAAAGATTGATACTAAGGTTGAAAGGCTGGCCATCGATATAGCTCACAAGACAAATGATCATCTCTTGGCAGACGGTAAATCGCCACATGGACTTGCAGCAGCTTACATATATCTTGCGTCGGTCCTCTTGGGGGTAAGCTTGTTACAAATGGAGATTTCAACTTTTGCGGGGATTACAGAAGTAACCATAAGGAATAGATGTAAGGACATCTTGTCAACTTTCAAGATGTCTGTAATAGTACGACCGTTGCATAAAGAGTAAGACTCTTCAGATTAATTTGAAGAAAAATTGATTTTGGCTATCCAATTTCTATTCTGCCTTTAGTGAGATTGCCGCTGGGTCTTCGCCCAAGCTACTAATGTTCAGATCAAAATGTATTTAGAAGTAGAGTAGTACATAATTTACCATGCCCGCGAATCAGAGATGTGTATAATACCATTGTGAATTGTTTTTTTAACTCGCTCAGCTCTCAGGTTGAGGGCCTAGTATAAAATTGTCTTGTGATAATCAACTTAACCGATCATTATGTACCTTAGGCGTCTTAGGTGTCTCAGATAGAGTAAAACATCATTTAGAATTTGGCAAACGACAGACATCCAGGAAAGACAGCAGTACCTGATGTAGTGACTGATTACTATCATGTAATTGCGGTATCAGAATAATTTGGAAGACTGTCTTCGAGTCTACATGCACGGTGAATTCCATCTGGCGACCTATATATTCGTCTTGTGGCTGTTTAGTTTTTTGAATTTATGGAAACTTCGCTTGTCGCTTACATCCCCACAGACACGGACTTTTGTCCACTACGATATTTATAATGGTATACACTACTAGCTGGAGTAATCATGGCCGTAGACATAGTTCGCAGAATGGGAATCGGCATTACAGCTGTCACTTTAGCTGAAATGCGAACGCTTGTTCTTACCTTTGGGGTTCGGACAATTTTGTTTGACCACGGAAGGTGAATCGGCTGGATATTTTTTAACTTGTGCCAAGGATATCTATCATTCAGCCATTCTGCGTATTATTGCATCCAAAAGGGGTAACAGACTGCAATAAACAAAAAAGATGCTATAAATACAATAGAAATCATTGAAAATGTCTTCCCTCTTCCTTGCCTTGGAAACTGAAATGATCCAGCTAAAGTATCCACAATTGTACTAGACTAAGACCAGGTCGGTACAGAGAGAAGGCGGCAAAATCCAAGAATTTAGCTTGACTCTTGTGCAACTGAAGGATGAGGGGGGTGATGAGCCTTCATAGTTGAGTTCCAACGATGATGTCGATTAGTCGATTGCAATTCTTGGAAAACAATACCTTGTAAAATCGGATTCTGAGCTTACAGGATGTTAACCCTAAACGTCGAGCCTATGTAATCAGTCGCCGGAAAAGATTCCAAGATCAATTGGTAATGGTTTATCTTGGATTGGAGGACTTTCCATGTAAACAATGTGCACACGTGATATATACATCAATGAAATATAGGATCATTTGAAATATTGACCAGACCAAGATATCCTAAACAGAATAATTTTTCCCTAGAGGATTCCTGATTTGAATCTATGATAGATCAAGGGTTATTTACTTGAGAACTTTGGTCAGACAATAGACTCCGTCTCAGATCGACGTATAACTTATATTAAACAGATACAGGTTGGATTTCCATGGGCGGTGCAAAAAAGAGACCAGTAGGCTCAAGCGCGAAAAATAAGGATTCTAACCCAGCATCAGGCTCCAATCAGGCTCAATCTCAGACCCAGAAGAAAGAAGATTCAAAAAAATCAATGGGGAGCAAGCAGAAACTTTCTGTCGCAATTGAGGAGACGGCAGGAAGGAAGGCATTGCAGAATATGAAAGCCATCACGATCCAGGCGCTGGCGAGAAATCTAGGGGTAAAGATATCTGTCGCTAATTCTTTTATAAGAAACATGGAGACCAAAGGTTCGGTTAAACTCGCTGGCGGATATAGCGGACATCGAATATATCAATTTGTCCAATAGGTAGAATAACTGCCAATTAGATTGCCTGAAGCAGGCGAAATTCAACGTGTTATTTCTTTAAGGTCATGATACTGCCGACCTTAATTCCACTGAGAAGGTTTATGCTTGATTTAGCCATTCCCATTGGATTCATAGGTGTGACACTACACTCTTGAAGGAAGAAGCATATTGACGATGAATTGGTTAGAAAAGCCAAATCTCCAGGCTTAAATGAGGTTCTTGGTTTTTCGGCTCCTACCTGAAGCTTCGTTTGAATATACACAAATTTATTGTCGTAAAAATGTACAGTATCAGAGATTGGTAATGCATTGAAAACTCTGTTGATAGTAAAAGGTGCGAGGTGTCTGACGAGTTCATATTCAATTGTTCCCAGTCCCCGCATATCGAGCAAAACATTTAACCTAGAAACTGATTTCAGGTCGTTTTTCTCGTTACTGCCCATTCTATACTTCTAAAATTCATAACCAAAATATTAAGTTAGCATCAACTTATTGTGGAAGATCCACAGGAATACTACAGGCCATTTATAGCCTAACTGAAATGTTTCCCGTGCGAAAACATACGTCACTAAGGAAAACGTTTATTTACATCCATTTATAACTACTCCAGGACATTCGGAACATTTAATTATATATTTATTTCCCCTTTGCTTTGTTCTTGGTACTTAAAGAGTCTCCTAAAAAACAGTCTTCGACGAAAAAAGAAACCTCTAAAAAGAAACAGAAGTCATCCACGTCAGGAGTGCCAAAGAGTAAGAAACCCTCAACGTCAGGCACTAAAACAGAGGCAGACACGACTAAAAAGAAAGCCGCTAAAGTCTTGGCAAAATCAGTTGAAAGTAACACAATGGGCGGAGCAAAAGGAGAGTCCATGGAAGAGCCTTCTTTAAGCACGAGGCCAAAAGACGAGGTCGTTACGTATGATGAAATTGAATTCCACCTCCAAGAGATTTCCGGCCCGTCAACTGAAATCATGATTGGTCCGCAGACTCTTACGCGATTTGAAAAGGCAAGAATTACCGGAGCAAGATCGCTACAGCTTTCCCTCGGAGCTCCTAGCCTCATCGCAATCCCTGGTAGAATTAAAGACTCGATATCCCTCGCGGTGGCCGAGTTAGAATTAAGAGCTTTGCCAATTTCAATTCGAAGAGTTCTGCCAAACGGTCTCTATCAAGACATTCCTATTGATTGGCTGCGATAATACACCCATTGTTAACATCTTTTTGATGATATGAGGGGGGAAAATCACTATTTTGGATAAAAAATCGGGCAAGAATCAGAGTACGTCCTTCATTTTACAGGATAAAGAATAGCTTTACAGGATGAAGAATAGCTTTTCAGCACCAGCTATTTCCATAGAATCTTAGATAAGTCCCGAGTATCGTCTCATTTCAACGAAAAAAGTCTTCTTCTAGAGAAGAGCTAATTCACTCCTAATTATCCATTTTCCTTTTTTGCCCGCTCAAAGTCGTATAAGGTGTTGTCTTAACATCACGCAAGCGAAAAATATTCCCGTAATATGGGAGGATACCTTGCTATGAGATAATACTTATCATTTATACTATCTTATTTAATCAAATGAGCGTGAATTCATTGTCTTCACTTCCGAAATTTATTAGATCGCAAGTAAATTAGCCATGTAAAATTGCAACCTTTAGATGAACCCAATCATTGACCTTTAATCAAGAGGAATCTAATCATGCCATCAAAGCTAAGGGGGTGGAAGGCCAGAAATATCTGACCTTCCATTTTCAGTAACGTAGTCGTTGATGCTTCTGCTGTTGTTATTTTGTATACTTGTCTTTCAGTCCCACAGCAAAAAATATTACTTTTCTTGACTAGTCCTTTACAGCTATGTCTAGGATAGGATACCTGTTTTCGCTGCTACTATCTCGATGTAGTCTATTGTCATTCCGCATCAGCAATTCATTTCGCTATAGAACTGCCGCCCTTGATTTCTTTCCTAAGAGCATCTTCTACTAGTTCAGAGAGATCTATCTCCCGGTTAATCGCTTCTATCTTTGCCTTTTTCCATAATTCAGGATCGACTTTTATAGATGTGACTTCTCTTTTTTTATGTGAGGTTGAATGTTTTGCTTTCATGCTATATCGTTAACAGATTAAGTGTTATAAATATATATATCCTAATCATTACAAAATACTTTATAAACAGCTAGCTGTCATTACTTTAAAGGCAAGTATTTACATTCAGAAGAATTTATTGATGTATTTACTAAATATTGCTATATATATTCTTTTATCTCTACGTGTGTTGAAGAGACCACTAATGAGGATTAGCCCTCAGACTGCATTGCTTTTAGCTACACTTTCTATTGACTTAACTATTTGCCTATGCTGGACAAAATTCAATGAATAAATAAAGAGTTTGATTTCCCAGATACGTCAAGGGAATTTTAGAAGCAAAAATACAGAAACAAAGAATGGATTAGTGGGCCAAAAGTATTTCTTTGATTTTCATATTGTCTATTAATGATTCAAGGATCCTTTCTCTTTCTTCATGCGGAACCTTGGTGGTCTTTGCGAATTCAAGACTGTCCAATGCCTTTAATTTCCAAAAATTTGTCAGCCCCAGTTCAATAATTTCTAAAGCATCGTATACCATCTTTCCAAATGATGTTAGAGTATAATTGCTGTGATACTTCCTGATCAGTCCAACTTCTACCATCTCGGAGAGTCGTGTATAGTATTGCTTCCGTGAGAGGCTAAGCTGGCCGCGCAGAGTTGATGTATCGGAGGGCTGTTTTGCTATATATTTGAATATTGACAAGGACTTTCGGTCACCTAATGAATCTATCACTTTATCAAGTTCAATCAATGCTTGTATGATATATAGAAAGAATATCACTAATATTAGCATTGGGGTCGATAATGTCCATTTGAGGAGCCGAATTTATTATATTTGTCTGTTGGTTTGACACTTGATATCCATACTCCTGCGCTTTGGAGTTACTTCCTACAAATCAGCTATATAACCTACGGAGACCCTAAATTTGATATGGTAATTGAACTGGCCATAGGGAACTTCAATGCAGACGACCCTGAATTATAAAGTGCTATTGCAATTGAAGGGGCAATATCGTCGTGGATTGAACTTTTATCTGCGACAGTTGGCGAGATGTAGGAATCCACTATACCCTGTTCTGGATATTCACTCCTGAAGACGCATAGCCCCCCGTCAGAGTCTCCGTCAATTAGATGCATTCTGGGTGGCGGATAAACTATACTTGACCAATTTTCCAACAATACAACTCTCAATGACGTTTCATGTTTATCATCGCAGGGAATTCTGGAAGTTGCAAATAGCTTACTTGTCTCGCTGCTGCCAACCTCATCGCTGGAGACTACAAGATAATCCTTGGGTGGAATGTTCATCCCATATAGAGGAATCGTAGAAAATTTAGTATTGAGGAAGCTTATACTCTTGTTTTGTGTCGGCTGGACATCTTGAGACTCCTGAGAGTTACTAGACCCGCTTTCACGAATATCATCTATCGCAGACGAAAGCAGGGCGCTAGGATTTACCATCTTCTCGATTGCGCTTTGAGTCATTTCACTTGGATCAGCTAGGGTAGAGGATTCCTGTGAGGGTGTCCCGGTTTCTGACATAAGATCCGGAACTGGGAGAACAGAGCTGTTAATGATCAGATCCTTATTTTCAGGTTGCTCAATTTCTGAAAGACTATAATTAAAAGCAGGATAAATTGCATCAGAGGAATTCCCTCCCACAATCCCATTTGAGTTGAATCCAAAAGATCCATTAGGACTGTAGTCATCGTTCTTTTCTAAGGGCGAGGCAAGGACAATACCATCAATAGGATTGGCAATCGCTACATGCATAGCCAAGTAATTTGTTCCAGGAAGTGATTGAGCTAACAGTGGAAGCATAATCATAAGGATGATAACGATGATGAATAAAACGGTCAAATGTTTTATGATAAATTATATCTTTGAAAAAATAAATGGTTTAAATTTATTGAGTACCAGTTGAGACATTCAGCCATCAAACTGTTGACCCTGAGACCTTCATCTTTCCCCTATCGCTGGGTTGATTAATCTCCTGATATTTGAAACAGGCTTTTCAGATTTCTAAAATATCTCTTTCTTATCTGTGATGATCTTGATTACTGAACAGGTGTTCTTTCAAAAGAAGGCCTGTTCATAGCTAGCCTTTCCGTGTATCCAACTCAATTGACCTCACCACCAATTGATTCCTAGGTTCAGAGAAGCGACAGTGGATTGCTTGATGCAATAGAAATAATCGGTACAGAATAGAAACTATTTTCTAACGTGCTCGTCTTCCTATTTCCTTTAGAATCTCAAGAAGCTTCCTCAGTTGTTCATGTCTAAACTGACCCAGTTTAATTTCATTAATATCGACATTAAATTTTCTAAGCTCTCGATATACTTCAGCATCTTCAAGAACTTCAATGAACTGCCTTTCATTAAATGGCTTTTGAACTAGCTCAACTAATTGCCTAAGCTGCCTTACTGCCACCATTAGTATGTCCCTCACATACGCGGATGCAAATATTATTCGTTGATGAGGATTAACTGCCAAGATCTCCTTTGCAACTTCAAGTCCATCGCGCCCAGGCATTTTGTAATCTAAGACTACTGCGTCAAACGGCTGAATCTTTTGCATTGCATCAGTCTGCAGTCTTATATTTTCAAATTCGTCATGATATATTTTTAAACATTCTAACCCATCCCTAGCCGAAATAAGCACATGCCGGTACTTTTGAAAGAGTACGTCGTAGTAAAATCGAGTATCAGCATTATCCTCAGCGATAAGTACTTTCACGTATAGTTTTAGGGAGGGAAATAATATATAGTTATTTTCCTCGCAATCTATGTTTCATTAGACGAGCCTTATAAAGAATAAAATGACTTGTTGAAAAGAAGTAAGAACATACGGTAAAGTAGTTAGCATTGAGTGAGAAAAATCATTATCAGATTGCTATAATTGGAGGAGGGATCCTCGGATGTTCAATAGCATACCTATTGTCCTACAATCTTAATCCAGGCACGCGGATACTTCTTATCGAACAAGAAGCTTTACCGGCGTTTCACGCCAGTTCTCGGAATACTGGAAAAGTGCATGCTCCATTCCTTTATGATCCGTCAAAGAGGAAGATGTTTGCAAAATCTGCATCTATTGGTTTTGAAATGCTTTCCGATTATTGCCAATCAAGGCATTTGCCTTTCATAAAGGATGGCGTTCTGGAGGTGGCAACTGATGAAAACGGAATAGATCATCTGCACAAGTATATTCAATGGGGCTATTCAAATGGCTTAGGTCAACATGAACTCAAATTCTTGGATAAGCAGGATGTTGCCGCCTTGGAGCCAAATGTAAGATGCACGGGAGCCATCCACTGCTCAAAAGATGCCTCAGTTAATTATGGCGAAATAACAAGGAGCCTTTTGACCGACGCCCGAAATCTTGGATGTGAAGTAATGTTTGGAACCAAGGTAGTGTCAGTAAATTCAGCGGACCATTCGTATTTTGAAAAAGGTTCAGAGAGTCTTCAGCAAGGCCCATTACCGCAGCAGGATCAGCAAAAGATTGGACTCAGGGTACTTCGATCACCTAAAATATCTGAAACCGGTTTGCCAGCTGATGTACCGCAAGGGTCTCTCCCAGATATCAACACAGAAGCCAATGCTATACGCTCAGCTACTCCCAGACAAGGGTTGTCTGTAATTAATCTATCAGCAGATTACCTGATTAATGTGGCAGGAGGCGCCGCTCTTCATCTTGCACATAGTATGGGTCTGGCAAAGGGTTATTCTGCCTTGCATTTTAGAGGTGAGTATTGGGTGGCCCCACCCTCTTTTAGGGATCTAACAAAGATGAGCATTTATTCTGTTCCAAGATATCCAGAGTACCCATTTCTCGATCCTCATTGGGTCGTTAGAATTGATGGGAGAAGGGAGGTAGGACCAAACGCAGTCTTGGTGTCGGGCCCGTTCGCCTATAACTGGAACCAGAATGTAAGACTGATACTTCCAAAAATCCTACAATCTGTGAGAGATACAGGAAGGGTCGGCCTTATCAGTCTTTTTACTGATAAGAAATTTGTAACACTGGCCGTTCATGAGCTCAGAAGCTCTCTCTCCAAGAGGGTAATGATAAATCGGGCGAAGCGGTTTCTTCCTGCACTCGACCCCTCTCAATTTACTAAAAGAGGAACATCGGGCATTAGATCCTCCTTAGTGGATATAAATGGCACATTCGTCCCAGACATCTATATCGTCAGAGATGAAAACTCTGTACATATGTTAAATTACAATTCCCCAGGGGCGACCGGAGCCTTGCCGGTGGCAGCGCTAATAGTTGATGGGATAATTAAACACGGTACATTTAGGTCCTCTGCACGATCTGATAGTGGCAAAAATGCTGGTTCCACGAAAGATCTTGGTCCGGTGACAAAATGGGATATACACCAGATTAGCGACTCATTAACAGAAGGCATACCTAGTCGCACATGATTAATGTCAGAACTTTTCCCTGATGGGAATTCAGGAACCAATAAAAATGAAATAAGATTGGTTAAATTCCAATAGTCTTCTCAACCAATTTTGCCCTCAGGTATTGGAAAACCGAATGTTGGGGGGGGAAGGTAGAACTTCCAATTTTTGCCGATTATTATATTGGCAAAAAAACCCCATTCATTTTCCATCATATTGAGGAAAGAGATTTTGTGGCACTCATGCTCGATGCATCATCTTGTTGCATTGGTTAGTACGGTGTTATTCAACACATTCTGCAAGGTATCGCCGCCGCCAGCCAGACCTGACAAAGACGAAGTAGCGTCCCCTGTGTGCGTTGCGGTTGACCCTTCCCTCGTTGATTCAAGTTCATTCCTACTTGTTGGAATCTCTATGAAAGGAGTCACTGTCTGACCATTTGCGCCCGATCCTTCACCTACGACAAGAGGCAACTGGCCATCCCATCTCTGGGACTTGAGCCATTCTAGATAACTTGGACTCTGCCGCAACTGCTCATCTATTGTGGTTATAGCTTGTGCTTCGCCCTGTGCTTGAAGTACGTTAGATTGTCTGACTCCTTCTGCACGGGCAATGTTTGCTTGTTGCTCTCCAACTGCTCTGGCTTCAGCCTGTTGAGCTTCAATCTCTATTCTACGCAGCTCATTCTGTGCTTGTAGTGCTCTCTGTTGAGCTGCTACTTTCGCTTCTACCGCCTTAACGAATTCGTCCGAGAATTGAAATTCAGTAATCGAAATTGTATCTACTGCGATATTGTAGGCGGCAAGTCTCGTTCTGATCTGCTCTTCGATTTCATTTTTGACTAGTTCTCTCTTCGTGATCAATTCTTCTGCGTTAAACCTTGCAGTTACCTGTTTGACAGATTCCTGAATTGCCGGCACGATTATCCTATTGGCATAATCTAGGCCTAATTGACGATATACAAGTTGAGCGCTTTCAGGATCAAGTCTGTAGTTTAAAGCCACTTGAGTTCTAACATCTTGCAAATCTCGTGAAGCGGATACTGTATCTTCCGTAATCTTTTGAGTCCTAACTTCCATCTGAATAATGTTATCTCTGACCGGTACGACGAAATGAATTCCTTCTTGCAATGATTGGCTGGTATCTACCGCACCAAAGTTCAACAGTACACCTCTGTTGCCAGCATCAACAATCTTGATGCTAGACTCGATAAGAATCGCGACTACTATCACACCTATTATTGCAGGGATTGCAATTTTCAATATTTTCTTACGGGAATTTGAATTCGAGTATGCATCTCCGTATGGATAGCTGGATTTACCTCGTTTGAATGGGTTTTTCGGCATCTATATCAAATTATCCCCCTGTAGAAATTTGAATGAAATTTTAGTGTTCAATGACGATCAAAATACCCATTCCTTTTGTATAAATCTATAGTGAATTCGTGG
The DNA here is from genome assembly GCA_014523665.1 of Nitrososphaerales archaeon TH526. Classification (GTDB taxonomy): domain Archaea; phylum Thermoproteota; class Nitrososphaeria; order Nitrososphaerales; family Nitrososphaeraceae; genus TH5896. The sequence goes on along the minus strand of JAATVR010000273.1, from coordinate 1,719 downwards.
GTAGATTATAGGAGATATAGAGGAAGATTCGACTGAAGTGGAGGGTGCTGGAATGAGGTGATAATAATGATGATAAGAATGATATTAACGATGATCTAATCAAAGGTGATCAAAAGGAATTTAACTTTGTCCTGAGGTTGACTTTAGGTTGAATTTTCAATTAGGTCGAAAGCGCAACTTATAGCTAACTTTGATATTTAAAAAAATCAGGAACGTGTACCGGTAATTCAAACACCATGACCAAGAATCATGGGAATTAACGAATCTTGTTCGTCTTGAAACCTCGCTAGAAATGAAATGGGATGAAACGAAATTTAATGAATTGATTTGCTTCCGTTGCTGTTGATATAACGTGTTGGAATCAAAACAAAATATGCTGAAAATAGCCTTGGTCAGGTTATTTCAAGTTGAATTGAACACCTCGTGGGATTTTTATGAAAGGGGAGGAAAAAAGGTAGTTTGAAGCTATTGCCCTTACTGATAGATGTCTATAATTAGGATAGCTTCTGCTACATTATCTCATACTATAGAAAATACATCATTTACTTTCAGTAGAATGTTATAGATGCGTTCATCTTGTTTCTCTAGTACCTAATTATCATATTGGATTTTCCATACTATCTAGGTAATTTCACTTTCAATACTCACGTTATATGCCCAATTTTGAATATGGCCTGTGAAGTAAAGAGTAAATTTTGTTGTTACAATTACATTTCGCTGTTTAAGCCAATTTACATGGGCGTTAATCAGTAGATAAGCAGTAGCATGTGACTTCAATTGGAAGTATTTCTTGTGCAACTTCGAATTATCTTAGACTGCATTACTGGAGGCAAAATACATATTCAGCGGGAGGGTGGAGTGGAAGTACTATATAGGTATTCGAACACAATTAAGTGAGGAAATCATGCTACAATGTATGGATGCGATATCAGTATCCCGATAGTCCAGGGTGAATGGATTAGCCTATGTCGATTACATTAGATATTTTATCACTCTGGAATCTAATTCAATTCCTCGATCTATTTGGGACCATGGCATTTGCGGTGACTGGAGCCCTTAAGGCAATTGAACACAAACTTGATATTTTTGGTGTAATATTTCTGGCGGCCATCACTGGCTTAGCTGGAGGAATTATAAGAGATGTCGTGTTAGGAAGGATCCCACCTTCTGGGATTTCCGAACTCTCTTACGTGAGTATTGCCGTTGTCACTGCAATAGCCGTCTTCTTTCTCTATCCTAGTATCAAGGGTAAAATGGGGCTTTTTTTGATCTTTGACGCGGTAGGGTTAGGGGTATTTACCATAATCGGAGCTACGGTAGCTTTGAACATATACGGATTCAACGTTCTGCTGATGGTGTTTGCAGGTATGATTACCGCAATTGGGGGAGGAATCATACGAGACGCTCTAGTAAATGAGACACCTCTAGTGTTCAGAAAGGAGTTGTACGCATCCATAAGCTTTGTCGGAGTACTGTTGTATATTCTCTTAATTTATGAGGGAATCAACCTAGAAATTTCGAGTATTATCTGTATTATTTTTGTAACTGTTTTCAGGATCATGGCACTTCATTATAAATGGAATCTTCCTGTGAGTGGGACAGGACAATTTGTCAAGTAGGTTAGCTAGGCGATCAACTTGAGCCAGTATCTGTTCCATCTTCCTGCTTGTTGTGTTCTATGGGGTTAGCAGACGAAGCTAAGTTCTACCAAAAAATATT
>JAATVR010000272.1 GCA_014523665.1 Nitrososphaerales archaeon TH526 | reverse complement strand
CACTGCGGGGCAGGAGCAGCAGTCCTATTAGTTCCGCTAGGAGCGGTAACATTTTCTGACTGACCGAATGAATTTCTGCTTGTTGGAATATCTATGAATGGAGTCACTGATTGACCATTTGGACCTGATTCTCCACCTACAACCAGAGGCAACTGGCCATCCCATTTCTGGGACTTGAGCCATTCTAGATAACTTGGACTCTGTCGCAACTGCTCATCTATCGTGGTTATAGCTTGTGCTTCGCCCTGTGCTTGAAGTACATTAGATTGTCTGACTCCTTCTGCTCTGGCAATGTTTGCTTGTTGCTCTCCAACTGCTCTGGCTTCAGCCTGTTGAGCTTCAATCTCTATTCTACGCAGCTCATTCTGTGCTTGTAGTGCTCTCTGTTGAGCTGCTACTTTTGCTTCTACCGCCTTAACAAACTCTGGAGAAAATTGGAACTCTGTAATAGAGATAGCATCCACAACGATATTATAGGCTGCAAGCCTGTTATTAATTTGCTCTTCAATTTGATCCTTGACTGTTTCTCTCTTCGTGATTAATTCCTCTGCATTGAATCTAGCAGTAACCTGTTTGACGGATTCCTGAATTGCCGGCACGATTACCCTGTTGGCATAATCCAGGCCAATCTCCTTGAATACAATCTGTGCATTGTCAGGACTAATATGATAATTTAGGGCTACTTGAGTTCTAACATCCTGAAGGTCTTTAGAAGCTGATGCTGCGTCCTCTGTAATCTTCTGTGTCCTCACTTCCATTTGTACAACGCTGTCTCGAACAGGTACGACGAAGTGAATTCCTTCTTGAAGGGAATTGGTAGTATCCACAGCGCCAAATGACAGAAGAACGCCCCGATACCCCGCATCCACGATCTTGACGCTTCCAGTTACTAAAATAGCCACAATTATGATAGCTATGACGGCTGGGACTACAAATTTAATTAACGGAGAGATTTTACCACGACCAGGACCGGAGCTCCTCGAATAGGGCGAACCATGAGGATCTTCGAGGGGTTCTCCTTCAGGGGTAGTTCTACGGGACCCCCCGTTGCTGCTACTCCCAGAACCATACGGATTGTCTTTATCCTTGCGTTTAAATGGATTTATTTTCATCGTCCATTAAGCCTATGTTCATTGCTAAAAGAAGCCCGTTTTTATCTAACCGATTATACCGGGATAGCATAACCAGTGAAATCAAATTCATGATTTAGATCAACAATTTGCATATATATATGTTAGAACGCAAATGCTGACGCGAAACGGTGTTTGCAGATTAGGAGAAATTTACAACTATTGTGTATTATTTGAAGTACTTTACACAGCTTATCGATAACAAATATCTCAGACTATAGGCTGGTACAAGTTTCACATGATTATGCATCCTTTTCTTGCCAACCCAAAAACCTGAGGCCGTCTTTGTAGTCATATTGAAACTGACTGATGTTTATGAATTATTCTGCTAGGCCTGCAACCTGATAAGGCCGGTACCTATTATTATTTGCTTAATGAATACAATCAGCACCACTCTGGTTGAGTTCTTAGCATATAAATGTACTTGGCAGTACTGTATATGCCTCTTCAGCAAAAAGTTTCTTCTACTGTCATCATCATCATGATGCTTATAGCAGACAATATGGATTCTACCAACTATGTTATCTTTACTACTAGTATGATTAGTACAAAAACGACTTTTACTAAAATAGTATCAAGACTCTAATTTCATTTCCTAATATACCTACCTACCTCTTTTTTTTGGCATTTCACTGCTGAGATGAAACCTTTCAAGTTAAACGAATCAGGCAACAGGAACACGGATGGTGCTCATTGTTTCAACGGAGAGCGCTCCGTTCCTTCCGCTTCTGCCTTCCTCCTCCGTTCATCGCAGGACAAAAAAAGTATGTGAAAAATGGGCCTACTTCTTTGTTTGCCTCTTAAGCTGCTGTTTGAAAAGCTCAATTAACTCGTGGACCGACGTCGCATCTTCTGGATTCTTGTCGTCCCTTATTTTTCCTGTAAATTTAGGAAATCGTAATGCTAGGCCATAACCCTCCTTGATAGAATTAAGACCCGCCGTATGTGCAGGACTTAGTGTTATTTCTGAGGCAATTACTTCAATGACGGTCTTTGGCTCAAACCATACATCCATTTGCTCCATCCTTGTGTCAACTCTCGGGGATTTATGAGCGATACGCAAACCTTCAAGATTATTGTAAAAGCTTTCAAGATGTTGGTCAGTAAATCCAGTCCCAACCTTGCTTACGCTTCTGAAAAGATCCTGTTTTTCATCATATGCTGCAAGCAGTAGGGCGCCGTATTTACCCACCCTTCTTCCTCTTCCATACAAGGCGCCCACTATCACTAAATCGAGGGTATCTGCCAACTCGCTTCGATATTCGCGTTTTACCTTAATCCAGAGGTATTCTCTGCTCCCTGCTCGATAGACGCTATCTCTATGCTTAAGCATGACGCCTTCACATCCGGCCCCTATGGCCGAATCCATAAATCTTTGAATCTCCTCTTTATCGCTTGACATAATTTGCGTTATCAGTTGTATTATGTTTGTAGTAGTATCCTTTGAACTATCCATTGGGCTATCTGTTACTCCATTGTATACCTGTCGCAAATCATAATCGTGACGTGACAGTGATCTCTCTTGTTGGATTCTGGTACTGCCTTTATCACTCGTTTTCTTGGGTACTTCGTTTTCCAGTGCATGACTTGTCGTTTCCCTCTCGCCATTAACCACTTTTCCTCCGCGCCCTCTCTTCTTACTTGTTCTTTTTCCCTTGATATTGGTACTTGTTCTACCTTTGCCGCCATCTATATCGACCGGATCTCCAGTCCCAACAAGCTCTCTTAATATCCGGCGTCGTTCCTTGTAAGGAGAGCTAGTTACTGATTTAGAATCGTTATATAGCACGTCAAATACATTGACAATGACAGGGTAGCTTTGCATCGCTTCTTCTACGCCGTACTTCCTCCTTCGATGCATAAGCTCTTGAAATGGAAGGTATTCGGAAGTACTTGGATCAGTGGCAACGATTTCCCCTTCAAGTATCACTCCTTTAAGATTGTCCATCTTTCTAATGGCTTGAACCACATCCGGGTAGTGGCTCGTAATATTTTCAAGTCGTCTTGAAAAAAGCTCTACCCTTTCTTCAGCTTTAGCAATGTCATGCTTATGTCTCCCTTTCTGATTATCCTTACCTTTGTGTATCTGAACTCTCTCTCCATCTAGTTTGTATTCGGCACCTGCGATTCCGTCCATTCTATCTAGACCCTCTTCTATGGATGAAGCCCTTTCGGCAAGCATAGGTCTGATCGGTTTGAAAAGTGTAATCTTTATTGAGCGAACCGATTCAATTCCATTTGAGGCCAATTCTCTTGCAACCATGCCAAGGTCTCCGGAGACATTATATGCATTCTCTAACAGGGAACGATTTGACTTATCTCCAGTAAAGGCTACAGCTAATGAGTCTAAAACAGTAAAGTCTGCTATTCCTAATCTCAAAGTTCCCATGAGAAATTTCATGATGTATCTTGCTTCCCGTGGGCTGGTTTCATTGAGCAGACTACTAACAAGTCTTATCTTCGTTTCTTGGGAACCCGAACCCGTAGTCTTTGCTATCTTGTACAAAGTATCGAATACCCTTTCGACAGTCATCTCTTGGGAAAACAGAGTGTTTTGATTTTTTGTTATCATCGCCTCTTCAGCTGTATCACCCAAGTCACCTTTTTCACGATAAATCGACAAGATATATGTAACACTCTTACCAGATGACTGAACAAGGGATCGAATTGCCATCTTTTCAGCCAGTCCCAACTCTACGCCTTCATAAGATGGCCCTAATTTCCCTTGAATTAAATAAATGACCTTATCAATAATTGCACTTTCAGTTTCTCTTAGTAGCATAACCAGATGCTCAGTGAGAAGTACCCTACTTTTGGTTTCTTCCATCTTTTCAAAAGTATCAACGAGTTTGGAGAGAAACAACGAGTATTGTACAAATTCTGTAAAGATAGACGCTGACTTAAATCTATTAGGGTCTGCCTCTGGACTAACTACAGTTTCAACTGCAATCCTGATTGCTGAATGCTCATCAATTACAGTCCCGTTTCAGGGATAAGGAGATGAATTGAGCTGCTGGATTACGGGAATACTATTCCTTCAATATTTACTATATTTTTTTCGCCTTTTGCATCGTTATCAACATTTTTACAAGGTATGCTTTCCGGAAGGATTCCATTGCCGCAAGAATTTTCAGAATATTTATTGCTATTCTGCTCGTAACCTGTAGCCTGAAGACTACTGCTACTACTAGGAGAATAGTCGCCATTTAGAGAGAAAACGACGAGCAGTATTATTGTCAAGCCCAATAATCCCACCTTGAAAGTATTCGTCATATTTCTGAACCTCTTAATGATCCATTTTCTTGGCTTATCTGTATTGTGAGAAATAATGACTGTGTTTTAATCAGATATATTTACGAATACGGCGCCTAAACTTTTGTTCTTACTCAAAAGTATGTATCGTGATAGCAGTATATAATCTGAATTTTTGTCAATATCTCATTTTGTATGCATACACATTATCAATTCTGCAAATGGAAGAGAAAGAAATTTCTATTCGAGGCTTCTTTAAAAATGGGACTTGTGACAACTCGCAAGTTCAAAGGAGTAAACAAGATTAGGTACGTAGATGATGATGATAATGATGATTCTGAATGGTCAAATTCTGCAAGCAATAGTGCCAAGATCGACAATGGTTTACACCAAGGACCGCATCAAAGCATTTAGAAGAAAACAGTCATGGCAATACTTCTGGTGACAATAACGGAGACATAAGCTGAATACGCAGAGAACATTCTAGAACACCATAAAATCAAAGCGCTAAATCCTCACCTTTCCATTCATTGTTAAACTCCAGTTTAAAGCATATTAGCATCAATTAGGAAAGAATGCGGGCACTTTTCATTTTGATCTTCATTATCTCCAATCTTTTCTGTCTGTGTATCTTTAGGAAGTTTTAGCATTTGCACATCAATTAGACTTGTAAAGTAGACCTTTAGTTGGCCCCGATTGGGGGGCTCATGGGGGGGCTCATGGAAATATCTTTGGTAGTTCCGGAAATCCAGGAATTTTTGGGAATTGGAATAAAGGTGGATTCGGATTAGATTCTTCCGGTTTTTGGCCTTGGTCTTGATCCTGTTGTTGTTGTGATGATGCAGATATCAATCTTGGTGACCCTGTTGGTCTTTCTTCTAGTGTGACAGTAACATCTACATTCTTGCCCTCTCGGTTGACTTTAAGTATTACTTTGTCTCCCACTTTCTTACTCTCATCAAGGTGCGAAATCACATCGTCCATTGATTTCACTGATAGGCCATCTATTTTAGTAACAATATCGCCGCTACTAACGACTTGACCGCCTCCAAAATTCTCTTTGACTACTTCACCTCTTATGCCTGCTTTATCTGCAGGGCTGTTTTCGACCACTGCTACCACCGCTGCTCCCTTGTAATTTCTCGCCAGTCCTAAGCTTTCAGCAATATCTGGAGACAGGTCTTTGGCAGTAAATCCTAGCCACGGGTGTGTATAGCTCCCTCTGTCAATGAGCACTGGTATCTCCTTTAACAACATATTTGATGGAGTCGCAAAACCTACACCTGAGTAAACTCCTGTGTTTGAAAAGATAGCTGTATTCATTCCAACTACTTGACCCTTCATATTTAGCAAGGGACCTCCTGAGTTACCCGGGTTAATTGCAGCATCTGTTTGTATCGTGTTTGCAATTGAATATCCGGTTACGTCATTGGGTAACAAACGCCCTATCTGACTTATGACACCAGTTGTCAAAGTGCCGCTCAATCCGAATGGGTTACCAATTGCGATTATCTGTTCTCCTACTTGTACCTCTGAGGAATTCGCAATTTTTAATGGGGTTACACCCTTCTTAAAAAATTCAGGATCTTTGATTTGTAAAATGCCTATATCAGAATAAGGATCTTTTCCGACAACTTTTGCAGTATATGTATCACCATCTACAAATCTGACGTCAACTTGCTCAACATCTGAGACTACATGATGATTTGTTATTATGCGCCCTTCTTGATCGTAAACAAAACCTGAGCCAAGGGCAACATTGTTTTGAGGAATTTCTCTTCCATTTATTATTACTACTTCATTGGAACTTGGTCTTGTACTCGTTATTTGCACAACCGAATTCTCTGTTTTCTTAAAGAGCTCGGGAAGAGATATTTCTGCAGAAGGTGATGAAGCATTATCTGTATCACCAATTTTGTTTCCTTGAATAGGATCGGATAGTTGCTGCTGCTGCTGAGCCTGAATTACGCGCGGGTTTAGCGATGATGAGGACTCTGGCGATGACATTGATGGGGCAGCAAATGATTGAGGCTGCGAGGATGATGATGATGATGATAGAGAAGGCGCTGTACTAGAGGGAACAGATAGGATACTACTTGCCAAAAATGGAATTGAAGGTAATAAGTTCATTGTGCCCGCAAAGTAGGCACCTACAACAAGAATTAAGACGAGCAAAAGGTTTCTACACATCATAAAACTGATAATGACACACGATTATTTATATTTTGACATTTGGGTCATCTTCTGAACAAATCGATGTCAGAATAAAAATCTAGCTATTGCACAGGTTCTATATTTAGGTCGAAGAGAACTCTTTGCCGTGATTATCTAACATAGCATATAGTGACGAGCTGTTTGATCCGCTTGTGAGGGGGGCTACCAGACTAATTTGTTCCAGTAGGAGCAGACCTTCCTTTTCAGAGATCATATAATGATAATACACTGGAGTAACATCATGTGAAGGTGCTGGTTCTGAAACTACCTTGGTAAAGATTCCTTCATAGATAGCTGGTTCATTGGGGTGTGTCTCCTCATTCAGCTCAGAATAGTAAACGTGGTCAACTGGAACGGTTCGTCCTTTCTGCATCTCGGTGATAAGCGACGAGCTACTTGCGGGCATAAATGGCGTAGCTTCGTCAGAACCAGCGTACATACTGCTGCTAGCGGTACTCTGCGAATTCAGGGCAGTGATCGTGCCAAAGATCACAAATGAAAAAACTAGCACGGAGGTGCTAAGCTTGAGTGCTCGTTTCGGCAACCTAAGCCAAAGATCCTTATTATCAATTTTTTTCAAATTGGACTTGACTGACGATTCATTATTCAGGTTGGAATGTCCCACTCCGATGGGATGGCTTAGCTGAATCTCATTCTCCCATATCTTATTTGTATTGTATCGTTCAGAATCATTTCGGAGTAAGTGCAGGACAGTTCTTCTCATCTGTCGGTTTATAGCGACGTACAGTACTGAAGAGCATTCGGTCATACTCAAATACGAATGTAGTTGGAGACTCGATACTGCGTCAATGATGAGCGACTTGGATTGGTCAGGAAAGCCTTCTACTAATGCTGACAACCTGAGAGGACTGTTATGCTTATACAGAATTCGTAGCACCGCTATTTCTTCAGATTTCATGCGTCGACCATTTTTTGGTGATTATAGAAATATATACCTATTGACACAGTTGTCACTGATCCTGTAATTCTTGGCAAATTCACTTTTCTACTCTGTCGACGAAACAGACAAATATGACAGCATAACACATAGTACATTAGACTCATGGAACAACGTATAGCTGAAATCAATGACGAATTTGGAGTACTGTCCAGAATATTTAGTTCAAGAGCTGTGGCTCAGATTCTGGATTTCTTTCTCGATCATAAAGAGTTCGACTATTCAGCAAATGAGATCGCAAAGAAGACAGGTTTGTCCTTCAGAACTATCTTTCGCGAGATCCCTGATCTTGAGTATAGACAGCTCATTTTCAATACAAGAAAAATAGGCAAGGTTAACATGTACAGGCTTAACCTAGACCTTGAAGCAGTTGGGTATCTTGAAAAATTTTCACTGGAAATGTCACAAATTGCACTTGGAGAGACTAAACGTGTCAAACCACCCTTGGCCGAGAATGATGGTCAATTAGTAGAAGAGATGGATAGCTTTTCTGATAATATAATGCATAATTCCTAGTGCTAATCTTCAATGAGCTCATTAGTGGAATAGATTGGCTGTTAGGCGGACATAGATAGAGAAAGTACCACCTCAGTGAATTCAAACTTGCTTAGAGATTTTCGTAATTCTAATGATTCTATCCTCATTCGGGTCCACGAGAAGGGCTCATCAAAAAATAAGGTTGTTAGCGATCGGAGGGATTACCTAATGAACCTCTGTCTAATCCGCATTCTCTATGTAAAGCCTATCCCCAATTCTATAGTGAATTTCGGTTATGTAATATGCTTTGTCGACAACTGGCGTCGAGAGATTTGCACCACAAATGGGGACGTCCGAAAACAACTCTTCTTCGTTTTTAGCTAATTTCTCTTGTTCAAGTACCTGGTTACTCAAGCATCTAATATTAGTAACCATGACTTTTAAATCCGATCCTGTTTAATTTGTTATTATATTTGTATCTTAATACAATATTGTGTGAGAGTTGGTCAATTAAAAGGCCGACAGACAGAGATCTTGAATATATAAGCCTTCTCATTAATTTTAGAGATTGTGATTCGATTCAAAAAAAATTATCCATTTTAGGCAACTTTAACTACCAATTAGGACTGTCCGATTCGTGATATGCCTTTAAGCAAGAGCTGGTTTTTCCCCGGACTGCCAAGCAAACTTTTGAATTCGAGGCTAAACTATCTCCTACTACCCCGTTCCATCTCTTCGCTCTAGGTAGATATGCAAAGTTCAAATGAAACTCACTTTGATAGTCTGAATTCTTTAAAAGGCTCAAAATAATAACATCGGTTTCGCAATCCCTATCTAGAAAGATCTCATATGCAAACAGACCAGGTCAAAGGATTCGTATCATGTTGATTTAAAGATCCAGGAATCATGAGACGTAAGCTAAGAAAAGTTATATGGCTATGATAAACAGGAAGTATCTGACAGTGTCGTATGCCTATTTTCATGAAGCCAATCCCACTTTACAGTTTTACCACGGTTGGAATCATATTGATCATATTTTTTGTTTGTTGTTCATATCTCTTACAAAGAGATGATACATTTTTAGCATACGGGCATTTTTTTGGACAGAACATAAGTCGTGATGGATATCAAGTTGTATTTCAGCCATTTCCCTTTGCCCCAATGGCTGGAGACAATACAACCCTAAACTTTAGTATACTTGACGAAGAAAATATGAATATACACAACATCTTCTCAGCGCTAATAATTAAAGATAAGGAATCTAATGAGACTGTAGCCCAAATTCCATACAAGCAATACATGTACAGTGACATTACAATTCCTTACAAATTCAATAATAATTCTGAGTACTTGGTCACTCTGGAAACGCGAATTATTGGTGATTCCAAATATCAAGCACAGCCGTTGACCGCAACTTTCGACCTAATCGTTGGAGACCTGACAGCTGAATATTTTAAAATGATAATGCTTTATTTTGTTACTCCTGTATGTGCAGCGATTATCATTGCTATCTTAATTTATGAGCTGCATTGGAAAAAGAAAAAGACCAGAGAGGGCAAACCTATGACGGAATGACCAATTGGAATGGATGTGTATGTATGCACGATTTTCAGTCTAATATGAACAGCGACCCCGAACTACAGATGTACGTCGTGCCTTATGCGGCTAATATCTTGTATTTTCATACGCTAAGTGAAAAGTAGTAAGTTATCATTGGGTCATTTGCACCAGCATCTAATGTGCTGCAGTTCAACCTTGAGCTAAATTCTGAATACACTAACTTCATGGAATCAAAGATTCCGATTCAGTCGATGACCAGTGTATAAGTTCAAGTTCTCTTGAATGTATGCCTATAACCTTTAATTCGATAGGACCTATCCTTCAAGAATTATACCATTGCTCTGGTTTAATACTATGAATTGTAGTATCTAATATATAATCTGTCAACAGTGTGGTAGTAAATGAATACTGAATCTACCCCACTATCTAAAGGTGAAAGTGTTGACACATCTGTGGTGACTTGTACTAGGAATGTTGAGACGCTTCAGGAACTTTTTTTAAAATAGTGACTTGGAGATTTCAAATGAGTACATTTCTTATGCTTATTCTAAATATCGTCTCTTGGAACTATTTCAATGAAACCAAGACTGACATGGGTTGTAGTTGATTGGTTATTATGCAATAACCACTCCCATAAATATTCCTAATTAGCATAATTTCTAATGGTCAAGGTCCATGCTGCTTTATTTCAACCGCGCACCTTTTATGCAAAATGAAGATTGTCACATAGTTGCTAACGGCCTCCAAAGCATATCATGCGCGGTCAGCCAACGAATATAGTATTTATGGGGAAAATTGTAGATTGTCTAAGAGCTCGGCGGGGACTTCCATAAGCATTGTCTTAAGTAAGATATCTATTTCATCGCCCTCAAGGATTAATGAGCCAGAAATCGCCGTACAAAAAGTACAATACTATAAATTTCATTTTGTCCTATCATTATCCATATTCAGA
>JAATVR010000271.1 GCA_014523665.1 Nitrososphaerales archaeon TH526 | reverse complement strand
TGACCGCAATTGAATCACTTGGTTTTCTTGATTATTTTCACCATACCAAGGCTTGGCATTCTCTTTCTCTTTTCCCTTTGTCTTTTCTATTATTATGGCCAATCGTTGCATTACTGTTTCTGCTCCCATCGGCAGGGGATGTGTTCGGTCATGCGTTTGTCCTAGATAGTAGTCCAAAGCCCTCCGAGAGCTTGGAAAAACCCCCTGCTAAAGTTGAGGTTTTTCTTAGTGAACCTGTAGATGATAGGTATAGCGAAGTGAAGGTCTTAGGACCTGATGGGAAGCAGATCGACAATAAAGATACACAGCATTTCGACGGGGACCAGAGTACCCTCGGAGTAACCCTGCCTGGTGAAGGGCTTGAGGATGGGATATACACCGTATCAACTAAGATGCTATCTCAGATAGATGGCCATGTCACAGACGACGCATTCGTATTCGGTGTAGGAGAGACAACATCTTTACCCTCCTCTTCTGGGTCAGCTCAGGGAGAAGGTTCTACAGTAGCGTCAGCTTTTGACGAATTATCAGCGCCTGACGCCATAGCCAGATATCCAGCCTTAGTTGGTCAGGTAGTCATCGTAGGAGCATGTTTTGCGTCACTCTGGCTTTGGAAACCATTTACCAATGTAACATCGTTCGTAAGTTCATCTAGCCAGGGCAAGGACGAACAACATGGCAGGAGGGATCAAAAAAGAAACGTTGTGCAGAGGATGTCTGAGGAACTTGGTCAATTTAGAAAAAGTATTGACCAGCGATTGGTAATGATAATGTTGATTGGTTCGGTTATCGTTGTAGCGGCAGATTTTGGGATGATTTATGCTTTGGCGTACTCTCTTAACGTGGGGATGATAGATGCAATGACTACCAAATTTGGAAATATTTGGTTTGTGAGAACCGCTGTGTCATTTTTGTTATTTGGTTTGATTTTGTTTGTTTATTTGAAGGTGAAGAGGAGGAGGAAAAGAGCACTACTGTCTGCAAACAGCAATCTTGCTAACCGATCGAAAACAAATCCATTAGCGTCTGGTGGACTTGTCATAAAGCGTGAGCTCGTAGCTATCATGATAGTAGGTTTTCTTACTCTTCTGACTACATCCTTGATGGGCCATGGGGCAGCCATCAATACGGGAGCTCAAATACCAATCACCATCGACTTTGTACATAATTTAGCAGCCTCAATATGGATCGGAGGTGTGATCTATCTTGCGCTGGATGTAGTTCCCAAATTAAGACGGAGTGAAACGTTGGATGAACGGACTAAATGTAGTATTTTATGCATTCTAATTCCTCGCTTTTCAACGCTACCTGTAGTAGTTTTGGGCGTCATCATGATTACCGGTCCATTCCTACTGTACATCTTGGAGGACGATTTGAATTTGACGATTGCTTCTCTTTATGGGAAGGCACTGCTTGCCAAATTAATTATAGCAGCGATCATGCTCGCGATGGGAGGATATAATCAGAGAGTGATCCACAGGAATGCTCTTAATGCACTAGCTGCTACTCAACGGCATCAGCAACAACAACAAGAGCAAGTGGTAGTATCAAGAATAAAGGATGATGAAAAATCGTATTCCTCAACTTATTCACCATCGCCCTCCACCACCACCACCACCACCACCACCACCTCATCCTCCTCTTTCTCATCGGAGCAAGATGCAAACACCATTGAAAAAGAAAGTGTTCCAGCACAAAACAAATTTGCCCAATTGATAAAAAATGTGCGGCAAAGAATTACTCGAAACAGGAACAACAGTGGGGTTCCTTCCCCGCGCACATATGATGACAGTAAGCCCAAGAACAACGGAAACAATCCAGCTAGTGATGACGATCATGGTCACTCAGGAAACCCATCGAGATCACTTGATGATTCGGACCATCGATCAATCAGAAATCCTGCGGCAACAATAGCATGGTCGAAAACAATTTCTCGATTTAATAGAAGTATCAAGATTGAAGCAATACTCGGAATTTTGCTACTTGGTGCGGTAGCAGTACTGACGAATACTGGTCTGCCAGCAAGCGAGTTTCAGGGTCAACTTCAGCAAAACGGCGAAAATAATCAGCAGACTGACATTCAGAACCTTTTGTTTACTACCTCTGGCTTCAATAATGGGATTGGTCAGAGCAATGGTGGTGATGATGGGGGTCAAAATATCGCCGGTGGAGGGCATTCAGCATCACAATACATAGAGAATGCGACAGCTAGAATCAAACTTTCCATAGAACCGTTCACTGTAGGAAATAACAATTTTGAGATCGAATTTCTGGACTCTTTAGGAAAGCCTCTTGATATGCGAACGGTCGGGATAAAGATGACTCAAACTACAGAGAATATAGGTCCTATCGAAATCCAGACAAAGAAAGTCTCAGACGGACTCTTCACTGCTAACGCATCCTTTGGTCTTGCAGGCGAATGGGACATGATTATAGAAGGTGTTAGGAATCAAGCCAATACTTTGGACCTCGTTGCAACCTTCAGTCTATTTGTCAAGCCCGATCTTGACCAGATAGACTACAGCGTGACTCAAGTCGCGATGCCGGACAATAAGAGTCAGCCACTGTATCCTGTTTTCGACCCATCTAGGAACTCGATCTGGGTTGGAGATACTGCTCTGGGAACTGGAAGAATATTTGAATATGATATCCCTAATAAAGAATATCGAGAACACAAGATAAATGGTACAAACATAATCACGACAATGGCCTTTGACCAGTCAAACGAACGGATTTGGTTCATAGACCCTATTAGTAAGGTGTTGGGAGTCTACGATCCTCAAACGAACAGTACCCAACTGCATGGCTTCCCCAATGATCGTATAGTTCCCTCTTCAATTGCTGTAAGAAGCGCTGATTTTCCGATTAGTCTGCCAATAATTAACAATAAGAGTACAGGTTCAGTTACATCTAGGCAGAATGGCACTGTTTTAGGTACCGAGGAAGGAGGACAACAACAAGGAATTGGAGGTCAGATAGGCGGTAGATCTAAGACTGTCTGGATCACATCTCCTTCTACTGGCGAAGTGCTGATATTTGATACCAAACAAGGTAATTTTACAAATTCAGTGCCTCTGCCGACTCCTAATTCGAATCCATTAGGAATAGCAATCGATTCATCTACTGGACAAGTCTGGGTTGCGGAAGGAGTAGGGAAGATCGCCAACATCGATCCCGCAAACAACTTTACAGTAAATGAATTTGCACCTGCAACAGGTAGTTCTGGCGGCAGTGGTGGTGGGAATGAAAATGATGTAGAGAATGACACTTTGATCAGCCCTACTGCACTCCTCTTAGATCCCTATTCAGGAAACATTTACATTTCTGAACATGATGGACATGTGGTTTCCGTTTTTAACCCGGTGTTTAGGACGTTTAGTGACTTTGCACCATTAGCAAAAGATGCGTTACCGTTTGGTATGGCTTTGGACAAGGATCGAAACCTTTGGGTAGCAGAGCATGTCACAAACAAGATAGCAGTAATCGATCCTTCCACGGGCAAGTTCAAAGAGGTAGCGTTACCCTCGTCATCTCCCTTTGTTCAATATTTGACGACGGACAGTGAGGGTAAAGTTTGGTTTGCGGCACAGCGTGGAAATGCTATTGGATACATTACATCAAGCGTAAACCCGTTGAAGGGGCAATCCTCGTCAGCGTCATCTCCTTCATCTTCATCGCTGTCATCCTCAAATGAAGGTCAATCCCAGCAAGGGAATTCAAGTGAGATAGCATCGACCTATCCCCCTGGAGGACTGACCCCCTTTACCCCTTTGTTCAATATTGGTTTTGAGAATTTAATGAGTCCAATTATTGCAGCAGGCGTCTTTGCTAGCGCTGCTTTCTACATAAATAGCGTTCTCAGCTTGAAGAGCAGTATTAAGCAGGTGAATGGGACGAGTACCACTGTGAGCATACGTGTTGATCCAGAGTCTTCCCAATCTCGAAGGAAAAAGATCGAATAATATCAATACTAAAACTACTGAACCACTTGCTAATGCTCTATTATGACAATTCTGTCTCTTTTTTTTGCTGGCATGGCTAATTGGCCTCGCTCTTCCGAATTGGAATAGACTGCAAATGTGCGAAAGCAATAGAGCCTCGGTTATGCCTCGGTTCAGATTAGATAAAAATCAAACATGGTTTCTAATTTATATTCATAGTTAATAGTAGTTTGCTTATGGAGATGAAGTCATACAAGATAGTTCTGCCGCCTGATACGCAGATCATACTTGCACAAAGCCATTTTATCAAAACGGTTGAGGACGTACATGAATGCATGGTCAATTGTGTCCCCAACATTAAATTCGGGATAGGCTTTTGCGAGGCCAGTGGACCGTGTCTGGTAAGACATTCCGGCAATGATACAGAACTTGAATCCCTTGCTATAAAATACGCAAATGACATTGGTTGTGGGCATATCTTGGTAGTGCTCATGAACAAGGCGTATCCTATCAATATTTTACCGAGGCTGAAGGATGTACCTGAAATTGTTAACCTTTACTGTGCTACTGCTAATCCGCTCGAAGTTCTCATCATGGAAACTGAACAGGGAAGAGGCATTTTAGGGGTAGTGGATGGGTTCAAACCTAAAGGGATAGAGCTAGCACAAGATGAGCGAGATCGAAAAGATTTCCTGCGCTCTATTGGGTACAAATTGTGAGTTTGCCCGGTTTCAGGATCTAGAATTTATAGATATGCACTCTGATGAGAAGATATAGAGATATGCACTCTGATGAGAAGATATAGAGATATGCACTCTGTCGATGTCCATTCCTATGATACCACTTCTTGACTCAGATTATGTTTATACTCAGTTTTGGCAAATTGCTATTAGATCGAGACTTGTCTGCCCGTCTTTAATTCATGATGCATTGATAATATGCTTGCTTATAATCCTAATATACATTCAGCCGGTAAATGAGGATGTTAACAAATACGGATTTGTCTATTGTAGTATAGTTTATGACCAAGGAATAAATAAAGTATAAAAATAATATGTTAAATTAAATGTGACCAAGATAGGACTTTTAATTCGGGTTAAAAAGAAGGACCATATCTAAGAGTAATTTATAGTTGTTTAAATGACAAGGTCTAAAAGTTTGGCGATGGGAGCCAAAAAATGTTCGGACAATTTGGTTGGTTTCATGAATGATAAGGTATTGATAACTATAATGCGATTACGTAATCGCATCTCCCACTACACTGGCATTTTCCTACTGCGTTATTCTCTGGGAATGAAGATCAATTATCTCAAGATCTAGGCGTTATAGCGCTAGGTTTAGACTTGGCTTGAAGCCATAATTCTATGGCTTCTTCAAATGCTTTACTGATATTCCCCTTTTTCATTCCTTTGTATTCGGCAATCGCTCTTCTGAATCGTTTTTCTATATCGTCAGAGACTACTATATTGAATTTTTTCACTATAATCAGTTAATCAGACTGAAAGATAAAAGAACGTACTCTTGTACCGCGAAAAGGTATAGTGAATACCTAGGACTGACCTTTTTAAAATGTGAGACGCTGCTATCAAGCCTTTTTTTACTAATACCATGTTCTCTTTTTTAACTTAGATCCAATAAAATTGGCTCCAAATTGCTCAGACTTTATATAAAATGTTAAACTTACTGCAAATAATTGTGGAATATTAAGAATATGTCAACGTTTATTTCATTACAAATTAATAGCTAAAGATTTGCTACGAGCATGCTGAATATCATAGCAAAAAGAACTGATATAGGTATACACTTTGTTTTTCTACAACATTCTTATATACCCTCCAATTTACTCTACAGGATATGTCTAGAACAAGTTTGCGTGGTTTGTTGCTATCAACACTTGTGGCAGCAACCATATTGGGGGGAGCAACTATTAGTGTTGTTGGCTTCCCAGTTGTACACGCACAGAATCAAACCGCTGGAACAGATCAACAACCAGCACAGCAAGATCAAGAATTCTCTGCAAATTTAACAGGTGACTCAGAAGTTCCACCGGTTACAACAAATTCTACCGGATCGGCTGAATTCGAGCTAAATGATGACGGTGACGAAATGTCGTATGACTTGGAAGCTGATGATATAACGGGAGTTCTCTACGCTCATATTCATCAAGGAAGTGCAAGTGAAAATGGACCCATTGTTGTGACACTCTTTAATGCAACTGACGGACCAACAGATGAAATTGACGGAACACTAGAAAGCGGAACGTTTACAGCAGAGGACTTTGAAGGCCCACTTCAGGGACAGAATATGACCGATCTAGTCGATGCAATTGGGAGCGGACAGGCATATGTAAACGTGCACACTGAAGCCAATCCACCAGGTGAAATTAGAGGTACTATTGATGTAGCCCCTGCAGCATCAAGCGATGATAGCGGCGGAGACGACAGCGATGGTAGCGACAACAGCAGCGATAACGAAGACGACAACAGCGACAATTAAGTCGCTCCAGTTAGACTGAAGCCTACTTTTTTTCTTTTATTTTAATTTACAATTGATAGAAATCTAACCGCTATTATTAGTCTGCCTGCGTAGACCTGAAATCTCGATTGGTCAGTCGTCTAATGGGTGCTGAAATTTAACAATTGAGAGATGGCAACGGCAACAATTAATGGTTAGTGGGCTTTCCATCATAATGTTGAGTTACAAAATTAGCCAGCCTTCCTTTGAGTTCAATTATCATGGGGCTTCGAGTCACTTACTAAAGAAGCACAAAACAAAAAAAATAAACAACAATACACATGATTATGGCAGGTCGATATAATTATACTCTGTTGATTCCGTATCTAGTATTATTACTCCTCCTTCGACAAAGGCTTCTGCTAGGCTTTCAGTTTTTTTGTGTCCAACTCCTGGATTTAGTACAAGCGTCGAAGTATCTTTGTGAAATGTTCCTTTCTCTACGCCAGGGGGCTCTCTTTTATGGGTATGCCCGCAGACAATGATACTATATCGCCCACTTTCAATGAGGCGCTTTTTGATCTCTGTAGAAGTTCCATGATATATGCCAATTTTGATATCATCGACATGTATCTCACCTAATTCTCCCTTGAGCTCACCTCCTATCTCTAGGAAGGCTTTGAGGAGCAGGCCTTTCTCCCCATCGTTGTTGCCTAAAACCCCGATTAACTTTGCGTTCAGTCTTTTAAATTCCAATACAATACCCGGAAAGACGTAGTCGCCAGCGTGTATAACGTACTGCACATCCTTCTTGTTAAAAATCTCAATAGCTTTGCGTACATTTTCTATGTCATCATGAGTGTCAGATATGATACCTATTTTCATCTATTTTTATCTACCTTACTATCAATTGTTTGGACAGGTTTTATAAGATTGACTTGAGCAGAGTATTTGGTAATGCAATCCAGCGACAAAGTGTTTGGAAAGCAAGCAGAGCTATTCGAGAATCTTCCAAATGGACGGGTCAAGTGTACTGCTTGTGCTAGATATTGCGAAATTCCTGAAGGCAAGTCAGGGCTATGCGGCATTAGAGGGGTTGCCGATAACAAGTTATTTTTGTACGTATATGGTAAGGTTATCTCCGGACATATTGATCCTATAGAGAAGAAGCCAGTCACCCATTACAGGCCTGGTAGCGGTATATACTCAATTGCGACCACAGGCTGTAATTGGCTATGCAAATATTGTCAAAACTATGATATTTCTCAACGGCGTAAAATCGAAGGAGTTGACATGAGTCCATCTCAAGTCGCTCAAACAGCGATGGAATACGGTGCCGATGGCATCGCATATACATACAATGAACCCTCAATATTCATCGAGTTTGCTAGAGATTGTGGAATTGAGGCACGAAAAAGAGGACTATTTAACATCTTCGTGTCAAATGGATACGATACACCGGATTCAGTCAACTTAATGGACCAATTTCTTGATTGTATTACAGTCGACTTTAAGGGGAGCGGAAAACAGGAATTTGTCAGGCAATATATTGGCATACCATCAGCGGATCCTGTTTTTCAGACATTGAAAGAAATACATGGTAGGACTTCTATTCACACTGAGATAACTGATTTAATCGTCCCAGAGGTGGGAGATGACCTGGAAGCAGCAAGGAAACTTTGTCGCTTTGTCTATGATGAATTAGGGCCCGAAACTCCCATTCATTTCCTGAGATTTCATCCCGACTACAAGATGATGGATTTCGGCTATACCCCCGTTGAGACATTGGAAAAGCACCATTCTATAGCGAAGGAGGAGGGATTAAGGTACGCATATTTGGGTAATGTCCCTGGGCATCCATTAGAACACACCTATTGTCCTGAGTGCAATTACGTCGTGATAAACAGATACGGATATGATATTTTGTCTTGGAACCTCGACAAGACTAACTCGTGCAAGAACTGCGGATATCCAATTTCGGTCACTGGAGCCTTAAAGAAAAGCAGCAAGAGGGGAACCAGCGTTTTTCGAATAATTCAGTGATGAGATACACTGCGCACATGCCAGTTCATAGACTTTTATATAGGTAGCCTTGATATCCAGTTTTTTTTCAAGAACAGTAAGATATATGTTGATATATAAACTGCTTCGGAGCAGGATCTATCTTTGATGCTCTGATGTAGGAATGCTAAGCGTACTCGAAATAAATATGGGAGGATTATGCCTCACCTACGAAATGTAGGTTTGACTATTCTTGTCGAATTCCTTTATGAGTTCAATTTTACGATCAAAATTGTTCTGAAGGGCTCCGAGCTCGGGAAATACTGACCACGGTTCATACCTTGCCATTATCGTTGCAGGGTGTCCTTCGCCCAAGAATGATCTACATATTTCATATGTCATATTTCTGACGCGGAACTCATCCGTAATACCAAAACTATGCAGATATTCATGGGTTAGAACTGTAAATAAGAATGAATTATACTGCTCAGAAGTCTTAATCCCCTTAATGAGATCTAAAATACGCCTATTCACTATTATCATGTTAGAGCCTAGCACATGGTATGCCCCCAAATTACCTGGCAGTCCTTGCAATATCAGACAGAGTCCTGCCCTGTGCATCTTGAATCTTTGTTCAACTGCTAGTTTTACGAGTTCAAAGGCATCGTTGAAGTCGAGTACATTCAGCAATCTACCTACATAGTCCTGTTGATGTTCTGAATCTGCATTATTCGGTTTAACACTGGCGGATCTAACTGAATTTGACCTTACTGACGGTGACGAAGCAGATGGCAACGGTGATGAAGATGGCGACGACTGTGTTTCCCCGGATGGTCCGTCATATTCTTCAGATTTTACTATTTCTCTTTCGCCTCTGGAGATAGTATTCGCATTTTTGCCTAATATAATTTTGGACCGATTAGAAATTCAGAATTCAAAAAATTCTGTAAATTCAATGCTTACGTGCATATTTCAAATACGCAAGCTGCATGAACGAAAAAAAGAGATCGTAATAAAACTCCAGTTTTTTACGTACGAATAAAAAAGCTGATAACGCTTCTATTACTTGTTGCCACCAAAGCCTAGCATCTGGCCTAGCTGCTCTAATGGACCGCCTGATTGATTGCCTGTTTGATTACCTGTTTGATTACCGGTTGCATTTTCAACTGCCTGACCAGCTCCTTGAGTCATGTTCTGCGCCATGGCTGGTTGTGCGATTTGGTATCCAACTGAAACAGTCAATACAATCATCAATGCTGTTGCTATCGAGATTGTTATTTTGTTGTAGCTCTTTTCGTTTGACATTGCTCCTATCAATATTTGAGGTATATTTTAAGCTTTTTACTCAATTCTGTGAAGAGAGGCATAACTAACAATAGAAATTAGATTGTGAAGTAAAAGCCCCCGGTGTGTATACTGATGCAATTAATATTGCAAACACCATATCTGGACAATATCCTGGTTAACAAAATTAGAGCCAAATCCCTAACTACACTTAACTTTTCATCTACCGGCGTATTGTGTTTTGCGAGAAAAAAACCAAATTGATCTCATTTCATGGCACCAAAATAAAAAAGAAAATGTCAATGCCTTATTGACTGGTTTTTCCTCTTCTTTATTGTAGTTCACTATCCTTCGTCGTCGTCGTCACTTGCATCAGCTCCCCCCTCTGGCGCTGTGGCATTAGAGGTGTTAAGGCTTTGAAGGTTGTTAACTAGGTTTGCCAAAGCCGGAATTGCGTTAAGCGAGTAGGTTACAATGAATGGCTCATCCTCACCGACTACCTCGACAGCATTACCTGCGAACGGTACTGATCCGGAAGCTCCTGAACTGACATCAGCCAAGGCAAATGTTTTTCCGCCAATTTTTACGATGTCGCCAAGATCGCCGAATTCTTCAGGGATTGCGGTAGTATTTTCTGGTTCAACGTTATTCCATACAAACAGATCCACAGGTCTGCTAGCTTGGTATGTTAGTATACCTGATAACACAGCATTGTCGTCCCTTGGTGGTACGATAACGGCTGACTGTGTATCTTCTCTTCCTGGAACGTCGCTAAGCGATGACGATATCTGTCCCTGTCGTAGCATTGCCGCACCTACTGCTGCCGCTGCTCCTTCAGCTCCCCCTGAAGTTCTATCCTGTGCTTCACCTTGGCTAGCTGCAGCTGGACTTTCTGTTGATTGCGCAGCAGCTCCAGTATTGGCCCCAGTTTGATTTGCCTCACGTACGGCTGACTCAAAAAATGTCTCCTGAGCAGGCTGAGCCATTGCAGGTAGGGCCATGGTTTGGACAACCAGAACTATCAGTGTACCAAGTAACACAATGGGAATTGTCGACAAAAGTACCTTGATTCTGCTATCTAACATAGACTTGGAATAAAATCAGCTGAATTTAGGTCTTTCTTACGTTCCGGTAGGGTAAAATTTTCCGTAAATCACTATTGTTTTCTCCTCACATGCCTCAGGAAATCTAATGTCTGAGGCTAGTGATTGACCAATACTGATCGGGGTGAGAGCGAAGCTCCGTTCTTATCATAGGAGTGAGAAGGAGATAGATACCCATCCTGCACATGTCGAATGAGTGCTTTGTTAGTTTCAACTTCGTGTATTCCTTTCTAGCTACGATCATTGTAAATCATGTAGACATCTACGGAACTATCCTATTATACGTGAAGTGACAAAGAAATTCAAAGAT
>JAATVR010000270.1 GCA_014523665.1 Nitrososphaerales archaeon TH526 | reverse complement strand
TGAACATTAAGGAAATATTTGGTCTTTCTCTGGGTGCGATTCGAGAGAGGAAAGTTCGGTCTGCTCTTACAATTCTGATGGTACTGGTTGGTAGCAGTCTACTTGTTGCAGTGAACGCATTTGGCGCAGGCTTCAGTGACTTCTTCAACAAACAATTTGCAAATCTTGCTCCAAATATACTATTTGTTTCAAGCGTTCAGCAAGATCAAAATGATGGTGGAGGCGGAATAGGGAGCGTGGCTCCTCCTCCCTCCGCAAAGATCACCTTAAATGCAGCAGTAGAGTCTCGAATCCGGTCGCTTCCCTTCGTTAGTCAGGTGATCCCTTCATACCAGGGCGATATTTCAATTCAATCTGGTAGCGAATCCAAATCCTTTTCAGTTCTGTCAATGGACCCAAGCCAACTATTTGTTATATCACCTACTCTGGAGCTAGCGGAGGGATCAACACTTCCTGCAGCCAGTGATCCAACGGCCATCTTGGTGGCGCAAGATATAGCTTTTCCTCCGGGTGAATCAACTCCATTCATTAATTTGGGACAAAGTGTTAGACTATCATATTCATTCGTCGACCCAGATACGGGGGAAGCTAAGGAGGAGTCAAGGAGCTTTGTGGTGCGCGGGCTAATCGAATCTACTGGAAATCCGACCGTGGACAATGCTGTCGTTATAGGCCTGCAGCCAGGCGACGATTTGCTTCAACGTGCAGGCAAATTCGATTCGTTATTCGTTGTTGCCTCCTCAACAGCTTATGTCGATGCGGTTGAAGACGAGATAAGGACCCTATACGGTAATGACATAGGGATAACTACTGTTCAAAACATCCTTAAAACTATTGAAGAGTTTACAGGTGGAATTAATGCGTTCCTCGCAAGTATTGCTATCATCTCGCTTGTCGTGGGTGCAGTTGGTATAATTACGACGCTCTACACCTCTGTTGTCGAGAGAATAAGAGAAATAGGGACATTGAAAGCGATAGGTGCCAAGAACACCACCATCCTTGGCTTGTTTCTTTTTGAAGCTTTGCTCATTGGTATCATTGGAGCTTCATTTGGCCTAATAGCGGGAATAGGAATGGGTTATCTCCTTGCCAGTGCCAGTCCAGGAGGTGGCGGAGGCGGCGAGGATGGAGAGTCGGAAAGCGGGAGTGGAACTTCAACTGCAGGTACTAATGATGCTGCAAACTCTAATGGTGGCCCGTCTGGCACTGGTGATGGGTCGACGACGGAGCAGCAAACCCAAGAGTCAGAACAGCTGACCCCTGTGTATCTTGGAGAAGATATGATAAGAGTCTGGTTTATTTCAGTTGGTCTGAGTATTATGGCTGGGCTTTATCCCGCATGGAAGGCTTCGCGCTATCTTCCTGTGGATGCATTGAGGGCACTTTGAGTCGAGCTGGCAAAGATGTGATGTGATGTGAATTTTCACAGGAAATATGGGAATCAAACTTTGACCTGATGTACATATTCTGGCGTGACGCAATATCACCTATTTAGAGTTAGCATTAGCAACGTTGTGATTTACTTTGTAAAAGTCAGATCTGGGACAAAATGCCTGTGAGGCCCCCTGGCAAACCGTATGCGGATCCAATTGTCAGTGAAATAAATCGTGAACCAAAGAGAAGTAAATAATTTCAATACACGTGTCAGTCGATCGATCGATGGAATGGGCAAAGATCATTAGCAGGAGATTTGTGTCAAAATACGAACCCACAGAACATTAGTCACATTGGCCAAGCCTGCAACCTGGATTTGCACTCTGGAACATGAAACGTTTTAATATGAATTATTTAGTTAGTGTTTTGTAGCAATTTTCAATTGATACTAGTTGTCATTTGCCCTATTTCTCATATTAGGGGTTTACTAGACAAAAGAGGATCTTAGCTCAATCAATAGTTATACTTAGCAAGGCTATGAAAGCAAAAATGTTTCAAAAAGGAGGATTGACGTGGTAGAGCAGAATCATCGAAAGCGTCCAGAGCGTTCAAGACAACGAGTATAAGAATATTTCAAAAAACTATGTACCACTGGTACTGGCCTTGATTGTTACATTAGCACTGATAGTGGCACTATTAGGCCATGTTTTAAGTGGCGGAATATTGCCTAATGTACACAAAGGATTGAGTCTGATCACATACCCTACAGAAAGGCAATTTTCTTCCTAGGCCTCTGAGTCTATGGTGCTGCTGCCGTCTTTTGATTTTGGTACTCTTGAAGGTAAAGTGCTAGGACCTACAGAGTTGCCTGCGATTGGCGCTTCAGTGACAGCACAAAAAGAGTTGGGGATCATAAATTCCGTAGTGAAAGAAGGTGGCTACACCACAAACTCTTTCTTAACCGTTGACGGTTCCTTTAGCATCAAGATTCCATCAGGAGTATATCAAATCCCAGATGGAACAAATCAGATAATTGAAAACTATGCAGTATGGCCCAGTTCTGAGTCTTCATTTAATTTCGAGAATACTTAGCCCAGTACTATAAAATTTATAAAATATCGTCTAGAGAAACCCTCCATGCCTTCCTCCTCTTTTTTACCAGCAAATGCAAGATGCTCCCACCATTGCTCACAATGATTATTTACCCCATCTTTTTTCTTTTTCTATTTCAGCATTTTTATTTCGCGTTGCCTTTGAAAAGCAGAGATCACTTTAAAGGTGACTGGGTATAAATAGTAAGGGAATTTAAACACGAGTCGCAGAATTCGCTATTCTTCTTGTCTGTGTCTGAAATGGTCTTGCTCTTGAACATAATACATAATTCATGGGAGCAGTGCCTTAATCCAAAAGTGTGACCAATCTCGTGTATTGCCTCCTTCACTATCCGATCTTGGAACAGATTTAACGATTTTTTATCCCAAGTACCACCAGGCGGTAACAGGCGTTTTAGATATATTGCTGATACCCTTCCACCTATAATGGCTTCCCCAAAACAATAATTATATTTTCCAAAGTACGCATCAAAATCACACACCGCCAAAGCCTTGGTGTTATGGGTTGGTTGAAAAGTGTGCTGGAGCCAAGAGAGTAATTGATCTGACAAATACTGATTTCGTATGTTGTCGAATAAGTTTGTTGGGAGCTGTGTTATTGGATTATTAACTATTGTCAATTGCTTGTCAAATCCGAATCCAGTTTCAAGTACTGATTTCAAATATAATAATCCTGTGAGAGCTTTTTTATCATCTAGCATAATAGGCTGAATTACTAATTTCATTGTATCTCATCCCAGAGAACGCGATAAAGTGTGCTATAAGTCAGTTTGATCCCTAGGTAACGATACATACCCATAAAAAGGGTCTGTGGTCGAAGCTAGATAAAAGTCATGTTTTTTACAATTCCCAGTATCCTATTAGAAATTGGAAATTGGTGGACGATTTTATAGACTCTTTTCAATTATCGACTTTCGGCTTCTGATAAATTTGGAAAAATTGGACTGAATCAATCATCAGTAAATTTCGGTGAGTTGAATTATTCTTTCCTTTTATTAGCCCTAACTTGACTTAAATCATAACAAGATCATAAACTTGTGATGTCATGACAACGGCCTTTTCACCAGCGAGCGCAAGCTTCATTCTAACAACAACCGCGTCCGCATACCAGACTTCATTGCTATGCCAACCAGTACTCCAATTTGTTGGTTTCAAAAATAACGGAATGGAGAAACAGCATAATAAAGGAAAGTAGAAGTCAGGGTAAGATACTCCAGTATGCAAAATGCAAGATCGAGTTCAGTATATAACATGTCCGTTAATTATTGATATCAAACGACGTAATAAATACAATATGGGATTAAAATCATAAACATTTACC
This sequence comes from Nitrososphaerales archaeon TH526, assembly GCA_014523665.1. Lineage (GTDB taxonomy): Archaea > Thermoproteota > Nitrososphaeria > Nitrososphaerales > Nitrososphaeraceae > TH5896. The sequence goes on along the minus strand of JAATVR010000270.1, from coordinate 7,710 downwards.
AATAGGAGAATAGTTTTTGGTAATTAATCTTAATAGCAAATCGTTTAATAATAAACTAAGGACCGGTGGACTGAGGTCTACTCGTGCAATAAGCTTGGGTGAATAAAACTAAGTCCGAGACGAAGAAACGAGTAGGGTTTCGCTAGAATTTCCCCTTGTTCGGGCCTCAGCTCACCAGCTATAGAGAATTTTGCACGCTGTTTCTCATTGGAAGCTATTTACCTGGTCACATGAGATCGTCCCAGTTCCGAGTTATGCTAGTATTTATTAACACTTAATATATGCTGCATTCTTAGCTCATCTAGCTCCGCCTTGTCCTACGTTTTCTCCAGCTCCTCCAGTTTCACCTATCTCCTATGGCGCGCGCGTATGACCCTGGGGCAAGTTTGGCGCAGCCGAAATATGAAATTTTTGACTTACCTGCCCATCTGCTACGACTTGTAGTATACTCTTCTAAGCATGAACGTAGGTTTTTAAAAAAATGTGCCATCGCTTCCTATTTCATTCCCTTAAATTATTCTCGCATTCTGGTAATTAGTTCTCTAGTATCAGTTTATTGTTCAGATCATTGTCCATATTCGCAGTGTTATTTTTTTAGCAACTTGGAACGAGTTTACATACATAGTTCTTCAGATTGCGATAGTGAGGTCATTTCATTAGTTACAGGCATGATGGTACGATTCAACTATTATTGCATTCATAGGTTTTAGAAGCGGATCGGGAGCTGCGACAAATGTTTAATGATTTCCTGACTGACTTTGAACCCGAATGCTTTAGGGGCGGCATACTATGATAATTGCCTGAATTTCAGCAAAGGTCGCGTCCCATTTAATGTGAAGGGCTGGATCAATACGTTCCAATTCAGGTTTGAGATAGCTCAACCGAAATGTAATGAAAAGTCATCAAGTCCTGTGTATGTAGGTTGAAATGGATTATTCGGTAACCTTACATTCTTTTGCGCTGCCTTTAAGCAAGCTTCTAAGTCGCTTTTTGTACCAGAGTCCTAGATCTGTTGTTTCTATCCTAAATCATAACAAGATCGTCTACTTGTGAAATCATGACCACTGCCTTTTCTGCAGCAAGGGCTTCTTTCATTTTACCTATGACTGCATCAACATCATTGGGCTTGACCACTGTGGCAACTACCTTTCGTGTAGTAAATGCGAGCTCAAAGGTGCCACTGCCCCTACCTGAAGCAACCCTCTGCTTATCTTTTCCCGCGCCCTTTACGTCGTAAATGGTCGCTTCAAGACCCATTTCTCTAAGAGATGATATCATGCGATCGAGATTCTCGGGCTTTACTATGACCGCAAGCCTTTTCATACCCTTCGACTCTTTGCTCGGTTTTTCTGAATAGGCCACTTCAAATGGTAAGGTCATTTTTTCTCCCATATAATAATTAACGAACGGTGCTAAAAAAGGGTTACGGCTTAACAAGAAAGAGAAACTATGATCCTCATGATTGGTATATGAATATTCATGATAGTCTAATAGGACAGGGGGTATTCTAATAGTTATCCGACTAGATGCATACATGTATTCATCCGAAAAATATGCCTCTTAATACGGCCGCTCATCGGTCTATCTTGTCAGAACCCTCTCTACACGGGTTGCCTAATTGCTTTGCTCCATCATTCATGCCTCTGTGTCCCTTGCCTATGACTGCAGACGGTAGAGTAAGCAGTGAATATTCAATGAACACATGATACTTTCAAAATTGAAACACTATTTCATTTGAAATCATTACATCTTATTGCTTAAATTCATATGCAGATGATCTCCAAGTGGTTTCACGTAATTTGCATATACCTAATTGCTACTTCTACCTAATGCACCCCCGATGTGAACTAACAAAAAGAAAAATGGATGGAGGGGTTACGTTTCAGAATTCAGAGTAGGTAATCCAGCCGCAGAAAATGCTTCACTTATCGTGCTCACTGTCGTTTCAGCTAACGTGATTGCCTTATCTAGACCTGTATACGAAGCTATGTCTCCTTGCTGTGTTGTACTTGTTTCTTCTTCTTCTTCGTTAGTTGTACTTGTTTCCTCTTCTTCGTTAGTTGTACTTGTTTCCTCTTCTTCGTTAGCTGGAGTTGTCTCGTCATCATCTTGGGTCGTACTCTGTGATTCGCTGTCACTGTTAGAACCAGATGAATCGGGAGTTCCATCATTTGTGCCGCTATCCTCTGCACTTAAGGATGCAGTGGGGAATACGCGATCGAAACCTAGTAGTTCATTCTCCGGTACTGCGGAGCTATTACCTTGTGCAAATACTGAATTCTGGCTGTCGTTGCATGCGACTAGTGCAACCGTGCATAACAGCAGAAGCCCCGGTATCGCACCAAATCTGACTGATTGGACTTTAATCAATTTCTTCACTACACTCGCTAAATGTTGATAAAGCATTTCTGCGTTGATTCTGATTTATCAGATATGTAATCCATAACTAATTTCAATTCTATTGTTGTATTTCAGCACATAAATTGATACAGTAATTTGATCACTCATTTGTGCCTCCCTATTCCCAGGTCCACGTCACTCAATGTATAAAAGAATATTCAATTTACTAATTGTGTTATACAACACCCTGAAGATAAATATCAATAATCGACCTGAATTTTTTGTCTAACCAATGACTCCTCTTATAGTTGGTATTTTTTCCGTAGAGTCAAGATTTGGAGATCGTATTTTCTGCGATTGTTCGTGGTCGCGGCAATCTAGCCTAAGTACAGAAGTGGTCGAATTGTAATGATAGTTCTTTCTAATCAACGGATTTTCATGGATTGTCAAAAAAATCATGAAAAGTAGATAACGACAACAAATATTGTGCGAATAATTTCTTCTGTTGTTCCTCTTCCCTAGTTAGGGTATGAAGAGAGAAGCTCTTCAATATTATTAGAAATCATGCAGCAAAAAATCGTTGAATCATAATATTTCATGTTTGTATCACATTAACAAGTTGATATTTCTTATTCCGATTGTATTCATGATTGAAATTCATGCACTGGAATATTCAATTTGATGTGGGATTTCAACTGTTAGCATCTTCTTGGATCATGATTCATGCTGGTTTCTGAATAGGGATTGTTCTTTCGGACAAGGTATTTTACTTTTCTTATTTTGGGCCACGTGAGTCTGAGATCCCAGTGCAACGAAACCTAAGAAATATTTTGTAATTCGATTTGTAACATTTATCAGATTTAACGAATATCAATAATCCTCCTAATGCAAATAAACTAACAAATCCACATCCTAGATAATGAACAATACGAAAACATTGGCAATTGTTGCAGTGGCAGCAGTAACTGCAATGCTTATTGCAACTTCAATTGTAGGCACACACGATGCGTTTGCAGACAAGAAAAAATATGGAAAGAGCCAAGCCTTATCACAAGTAAACGAGTGTGGTAACGGTGCTATGCCGTATAACGTATTTTGCAACAATGTCGGTTCGCAAATCCAGGGCAAGGAGAACGGCGCATCAGCAGCGACCGACCAGTCAGCAGGATAAGAAATAGAACAAGGAAGTCCGACGACATATCTTTTTTTTACACCTATCGCATAAATAAGCAGTCTATAAATTGTGAGATAGATATTAGTCTATTTTAACACGCAAGCAGAAATTTTAGTAAGATACTGACTTATTCTCATTATACATTTTGTATTTAAGAAGATCGATAACGACATTGGGCCGAAACCTGCAAATTCCCATTTTTTACCTAGGTTTGTTTTTCAACGGAAGGGAATCTCGTAGGACAAAGTGTGTAAGCACTGTACTAACGATTTCTAAGAAGTGTTGGGCGAAAGAGATCCTAATTATGAGATCATTCCTGAGAACATAAAACAGAGTATGAAAAACTTGTCATACATTCGAGTCGTCGAAATGTAGTAAAACTAGCACTCTTCATATCTCTGTCTTGAACTACTATCCCAGTTACCTTATGAAACGAGTAACATAGAATGAACAATTGGATATTTCAAAATGAATTGATGATCACTATCACTATAATTAGAGGCATGAAATTGAACTTAGTTTAACGCGTACAAATAATTGTCATCAATAATGCTGATATCCCACACGTCTAAGTCATGAGGATTCTAAGACGAATCTGCGACGAGACAGCGTAACCTAACACAGCCAACGCAGGCCCAACAATAGTCGATTACGCATAATCAAAAGATTTGAGCGTATTAAGATCAAATTTCATTTGAATAGAATCGTCAGATTGCCGTTAAGCATTCGCATTTTATACACACCTATCTTCAGAGACACGGTCTTAACATATCCAAATGTCAAAGAAGATTATCTCCCTCATTTTAGCTTTTCTCTCGTGACGTCCAAATCGGCGATAAATAACCATGGGAGTGGAGTATATCAAGCCAATAAGAATGATGTTCTAGTTGAAGGTATAATGAAGTAACTGATGCTTGGGATTAGCTATCATGTTGGAAAGTACAGCTGCATCACGATTATTTTTCACTATCTTATAGTTACAATGCGTAAGAAATGTAAGCAGCAGAGTTGAGAGCTATCTGACAGTAATTAATGAGGACCTTTCCGTTATTGGGACAAGGAAAGGGAAATGAATTAGTCTTTACCCAAATTGAGTTTATCTTTAATCATATTACCAACTGATTCTCTTCCCTCTATCACCTTATCGCTTGATTCTCTTCCCTCTATCACCTTATCGCTTGATTCTCTTCCCTCTATCACCTTATCGCTTGATTCTGATGGCAATGAGATGTTTGTTGAGTTTGTCTTTATTGTTTCACAAGTTCCGTCAACACATTCAGTCCTTTCGCAATTCCTTCCATCGTTACAGTTAATTGAAGTACTTTTGTCTTCGGCAAGAATATCTGTTTGTCCGAACGTACTTAACCCTATGTATATTGTCAAGAATAGTGCTATTGTCATGACAGTGTAATGGTGCACTTTTTTGAGCATAAAATATCAAACATACTTCAAACTTAATTAGGTTAAGATAAATAAGAATAATCCTTTATAGAGGTCCATTTTATCATACTATTCTACTGTACGTTCGGACTACAGTCATTTATTACTATTATTGCTGTCTCCAATAGATTTCGGTTCCTAAATACATTTATACAGATTGTTTATTTCACATCCTTGGTCTAGTTTACTTCTATTAATAGGTAACTTTAGTAGTATTTCCAAATAGTAATCCGGTCGAAGCTTCCTCATTATCGATTTTATCTATTTATTGGATATATGCCCCCCTACTTTAACAAACTATCTTGATTAATTCCAATAGGTTGACGATATTGAATCATTCACTGAAGCTGCCAAAGCTTTCATTGGCCGCCACTTCTTGTGGAGAAGTCACTATAACACCTTCTCTACAATTCTAAGTTTGAGAAATCTTGACCAAAGCACGGCTCACCATTGCGAACTGGTAGCTCCCAAAATCAAATACCAATATCATAACAAGCTCTACATTTTTTATCGGCAAATGATAGATGAGTAAACATGGACGAGTATACAACCATTAAAAAAACAGTTATTCCGTATTTATTTTGCGCCGCATATTTTGCTAGTCTAATAGAAGTAAAAAAAGTAAATAGTTACGTCGACGGGATTCACTGAACAGTTGGCTCTACCACCTGTCATTGTGATCCAAGTATGTTTACCGCGTTTCCATCGCCTTCTATTTGTGACAAAAGATTTTGACAAAAGATGTTCATCGGCATTTTGCCATTACCACAAGAGTTCACTTGAGAACCTGCCTGACTCTTCTCGTATTTCTTTTTTCCAGCAAACGCACTGTCTGTTGTGGAAAGTGTTGTTGCACCAATCAACATCGCTGCCATTGCTGCTACAATTACCAAATATGTAATGTTCATATTGTTAATTGTGATTACCTCTTTTTCTACTTTAAGAAAAATGAAATACTAATTTAAATCTGATATCTTTTCTATTAGAACTAATGAATAGTTACTATTGTTCTTGGCACACTATTTGTCGAAACACTATACCTCTCAAGTGCATCTGTGTCTTCAGTTGGTAGTACTATCTCGTTCGATTCTTCAGAGCACAACTCGAGAGACGAATACAACTGATTGTTGTTAAATATGGTGTAAGTCGAACCAAAAATATGCACAACGTACGTTCCGATCGAGACAGTCATTTTCAAATTGAATGAAGTAAGCATTTACCAATTTTGGGAAGCGGAGCCCGACTATTGATACATGAACCGCTGCTTTCAAGTAGTTGATTGACTGATAGCTTGAGGTGACGATGGATGCAAGTGGGCTAATACTTTTTCCTCTTCGAATCATTGATTTTTTCTCAGACAAATATTGGTAGCCTGTTTGACAGGATGGGACAACTCTGTCTAGCAAGCTTTTATTCTCCTCCCCCCCTCAAAAATAAGGGAAATTCATTATTGATTAAAAATGTAACTCGAGTTAATGGCATTTCATCTGACTGATCCGACCCTTTTTAGTAAATACGCACATAAGTACTGCATCGCCAGAAAATAAAAAAAGGAAAAACTTACTAAGAGAAGGCTTGTTGATTTTCCAGTGATTTATAATTTCCGTTCCCCTGAACTTGTGACCCAGTATTCTGACAGCCTACATTCATTGGTAGATACTCGTTGCCACAACTATTAGCTTGTGATAAGGCTTGGCTCTTTCCATATTTTTTCTTGTCTGCAAACGCATCGTGTGTGCCTACAATTGAAGTTGCAATAAGCATTGCAGTCACTGCTGCCACTGCAACAATTGCCAATGTTTTAGTATTGTTCATTACCTAGGATGTGGATTTGTTAATTTATTTGCATTAGGAGGATTATTGATATTCGTTAAATCTGATAAATGTTATGTAAAAAGTTATTTAATTACTATATTTGAGCAAATCGTGTTAGAATCTGAATCCTGTAATTAAGCTAAGTGATCTCCTTACTTCTTATCATGCGTCGATGATTCAATCCTATCTATAATAAGCTCTAAGAGATACGGTCATTTTCATGTATTTCATTCCCATATTTTGATTAGATCGGAAGACCGGCCGAGTTCTGATCTTTTTATCCACATAACCATTCCAGCTTGCATACTAAATATCAATTAATTAAATTAAAGTCTGTTAGAGTGCCTTGTTTTGCTTTGCACAAGGATTAATGTGAATAAGATCTCCAAGATATAAGGTTAACCCGCGACGAGAGAATTATCGAATCGTCTTAAATATTTTGATAATTAATTGGGTGAATCGATTCAAACATCTAGTTCCCTAAGATATATCATGTATACGTATGAGGCAATGAAATAAGAGTAAACATGTTTCCCGCTTAGCAAGGCGAAAAGTGAAGAAAGTAATCAAAATGCACCCATAAATTGGAGGAATTCTCTGGGCTTATGAGCAGAGACCTACTGGAAGGCTACTGACCAGCTATGCTGTATAGCCGCCGTTTCCATGATCCACAGACACATGAGAGACAACAAAGAAAAAAGGATGGTATCGAATTGATACTTGACTTACTGTCCCTATGAACAGTCTTGTCCTGGGCCGCTTATTTCACCTGCGGAATCTCTGCCACTGTTCTGCGCGACTTGGCATTGACCTGCTTCTTGAACACATGCTACGTCCACTCCCCCACTTGAACTCGGAGCGGTTGCTTCTTGGGTACAAGTTTGACTGTGCCCTCCACTATTGGATTGCGCATTTGCCAATTGTGGTCCTTGGATTGCCAT
>JAATVR010000269.1 GCA_014523665.1 Nitrososphaerales archaeon TH526 | reverse complement strand
TAAACCTTTTTAAGAGAAATAAATTCAAACTATGTATATGCAGTATTTCACCGCCCTTAAGATAGGCGAGAAGAGGGTCAGATCAGCCCAGGATTTCTTGAAGACTTACGCCGGTAATGCTATGCCTGCCTTGGCTTTGAAAGATAACAAAGCTGAACAATGGGAGCCAGTAGGTGAAGAGAATCTTTACGGAGTTGTAAGGGAACTAAATGGATTCATGATTGTGATTTGTGACAAAAATGGTATCGCAAAGAGTCTTGCAAATTGGTTTAGTGAGGAAGAAAAAAACAATATAATAGCAAAAATAAAGTCAGAACATGCAATAGAGGAATACACAGGAAGACTGTCTCTTCCGGTCTAACTGGTACAAGTTCATATTCGAACTCAGAATTTGCAGAATTTGTAATTGTATCAATTCAAAGTATATTTGGTGATAAATTGCTAGCATGTTAATCTTTGTGTTGTTTAGTATTCTGCTAACAATTAAAGCTCTTGTGTATGCATTTCACATCAAACCTGCTGCCTTGTTTTATCACGATCAACGCTCTGCGTAATTTGTCACCTGAATATATAATCATCTACAATTATCTAATTGATTCGGCCACAAATAACGGGCAACTGAGTTAGGTGATTAGATTTCTCATTGTATTTTGATTGTCACAGATTAAAAATAGATGACTAATCTGTCCTCCGATTTTTCCGCTTTCTCTTACTTTGGATTATCCCTATTAGCTGATAACCATACTCCAGGTTATGCTTAACATGGTTAATCCCATGAGACTTATCAGGAACGAATTTATCATCAAGGATATTCTCTATGTATATTTTTGATCTTCTCACCGACAGGATTGCATGTTGAACCTGACTATCCAATAACTTTCTTCCTAACTCTTTTTCCGCACTTTCCCTGAATTCCCTTTCGTCTCCGGCAATATTATAGTACTTCTGTAGCTTGTTATAATTACTACATAGGTCCTTGATGCTATCTAGGTCGTAATCAGACAATCCCTTAAGTGCATCATGGACTGACTCTGCAGTTCTTCCTGTTATCTGTGCTAGACTGTCAACGAGACCTTTGTCCGATACTACCCTTTCTGTGACTGGTTTACGTACCTGCTTAGCTTCAACCTCAGTAGAGAAATCCAAACTTAATGATTGTGCTAAATTTTGTTGAGCCTTCCTGGCACGATAATATGCTTCAGCATTGTACGAATCAATTCGTGCTCCTGAAGCGTCTTTTCCATTATGAATTACAGAAATCACATTCACAAGTATTTCTGGATATACTGCTTTTAAGGAGTCGTTGAAACCTTGGTAGTTTTCATTAAGATCCTTATAGATGTTAAATACGACTTGGTCAAATGTTTGAAGGTTTTTTTCCTCCGTTCTTCGAGCCTTCCTTATCTCTCCAACAGCGATAGTTAGCATGTCCGATAATTCAGAATGGTCAAAAATATATCCAGTTGTCGTTGCAGCGTAGACAATTACTCTTACCGCCTCCAAGAAACTTGGCTGAATCTGAAGCTCTCGTACGGAAATCTTCTCTACATATGACATTGAGGCGGAAAATAAAGGGTCATCTGAAGAGACTTTTAAGTTATTGAAATAGTAGAATAACGCCTCGTGCAGGGACTCTCTGAGGTGCGTGCTGGTATCCTCTTGTATATTTTGTTTGGGATCCAAATTTACACGGGTCTTTTCTTTTGTATCCAAGTCTTTTGAATCTCCTATTGGTATAAGTACTCACCACTATGCATGAATAATTGTCTGGTTGAGATTATTTTCCATATTGAATACAATTCTAACAGGAATAAGTGTTTCACATTACTTAAATATGTCATGACCATATTTAACGTTACTATGTACAAGTAAATTTATCACTATACCTGAGCTAGTAGAATATAGTTCGAAAACACATTGGGAAAGATAGTTGCATGTTTCATCTGCTATTGTATGGAATTGTGTAGAACAACATGGTAAAGTCATCTCCAGATAAGTCAGGCCTCTATTCTGCAAATGGATGTATCAAAAATCAAATGAAAATATTTTCTATTTTTTCTTTAATCATTGTTATTTAACGAGCCTAATAACTATCACTTGTGTAAAATCTGTTCACGCTTGTCTCTGCTCGATGTTCTGATCTGTGTTAGATGTTCTACTATCATAGGCAAGAATGTTCCTACGTCAGTCACGACCCCGATTGCTTGAGTTGTGCCTCTATCCAGTAGTTTTGTTACCACGGGTTGGCTGATGTCTACTGCAACTACCTTTACTGATGATGGTAGCATATTGCCCACAGCAATAGAATGAAGCATAGTTGAAAACATTAGGACCATCTTAACATTCTCCAGTAATTTTTTATACTTGCGTTGAGCTTGGACCACATCAGTCACAACATCAGGTATGGGACCATCATCTCTAATGGAACCCGCCAAAACGAACTGCACATTCTTTGAAATGCATTCGTACATTACCCCACTACGTAGAGCTCCTTTTGTCACCATTTTCTTTAACGATCCCGCTTTGAAAACTTCGTTTATAGCTTGCATATGATTTCTATGCCCTCTTACTGCCAGAGTTCCATCTCTAACGTGCATGCCCAGAGAAGTACCCATGATGGCGTTTTCAACGTCATGAACTGCTAATGCATTACCAGCAAGCAATCCATCAACATATCCCATTCGTATCAATTGTGCCAATGCGCCGGAGGCACCAGAATGAACAATAACTGGTCCTGATACCACAACTATTTTTCCATGAGAGCCTTTTTTAGTATTGTAAATGTCATAGGCTACTTTTCGAGCAATTTGTTGAGTTGGTCTTTCACTCGAACTCGAACTACTCATAAACTGAAATATGTCCACTCCTTCCCTTGGACGTTCCTGAGGAATAATTCGAATTCCTTGCTCGCCTGTAACAATCATGTCTCCCTTTCGTATTTCCCGTATCATCTTACAATCTGCGGTCTTGTTTCTAATGTCCACAGCGATGCATTTGTCCATCATCATATTCTTTACATTGACCCAGGAACTTCTAAAGTAGATTTGTGTTGGATTATTAGTAGTACTATAAAATGCGTTGGGCAGTACCATATCCTTTTTGGCTTGTTCTAATACAACTTCGCCTACGTAGAGGGGTTGTGCTCCTTCACGGTACACTGATTCCAATAGCCTGTCTAAATGGTCCCTGTCTTTCCCTATTACAACAAGGCGCGAAGTACTCTCTTCTCCTTTCTTCTTGCCAACCTGAAATTCGAGAACCTGAAAGTCTCCTTTGAGATCCATTATGGTATCAAGAATTCTTCCTAGGATCATTGAATCTATTAAATGGCCCCTAACTTCCACTTCCTGGGAATGGTTTATTTTTTTATCCACTTATCTGTAGTTAGATCATCTTGTTCTTTTAAGTTTTCATTAAACACTATCATGTTCATTAATACTACGCTTAATTTGTTTTATGAAATAGTTGAATTATTTTTTCGCAATATGAACCGCTATCAGTGTGTGAATTGTCGGCGAATTAATGATACAAATTTGCTGATAATCTATTAGTACGTTAAGATGAATAGTTCCATTTTATTAACATTTACTTTGAAAAAAAGCGTCTCTAGTATGTTTTAGAAGCTGTATTACATCGTTACCATCTTTTTCATCATTTGGGTAATAATAGAATTGTCGAAGAATATTGGACGGATATCCTTGACTTTCATACATCTTAGCTTGAAAAGCCATTTCGAATCTGTCGACATTATGAACAAGCCGTGACGTACCGGTCTCATTTTCTAAATACTCCTTCCAAATATCCGCATATTCCTTGCGAATTTGCGGAGGTAAGTGATCTAGAATGTGGTCGATCGCCTCAGTTTCTTTAATTCTCTTCTCATTGCTGGAAATTACATTTGGTTCATAGTCTCCAATGATTGATTCCCCTAGATCGTGCAGGATTGCCATCTTCATGGCTCTCTCTGTTTTCATACCTAAAATGTCACAGAATATCATGACCATGGCACTCATTACATACGTGTGATCTGCCACAGACTCAGGATTCTTAATCTTCACTTTGTTGATCCACCCTGATCTCCTTATTGTTTTCAGTTCCATCACAAAATTAAAAAAATTAGCCAACAATCGATAGTTAAGGGATGACAATACTATCGCTGTTGTCATACAGATTACCTAATAAAAGATTTTGCGCATGCGAGTACCTGATATTATTACTTGATCTGCATGAACTCTTGGAAGGCAAAAGTAGAGCCAAAGATGAAAAAGAAAGTAGTTAATGTGTCTTCTTCCATGCACTATCTAGAATCCCAAGACGCTTATTAGCTGTTCTAGCCATAACGAAAAATAGATCAGAAAGTCTGTTCAGATAAATTATCGTGAGAGGATTGATTGATTCGGCTTTAGATAAACCTACAATTAAAATTTCTGATCTTCTGGCAATGCTTCGACTCAAGTGCAGCTGACCAGATTCAAGACTTCCTCCTGGTAGTATAAAGAATGAAATCGGCAAGAGTTCCTGTTCAAGAGTGTCTATAATCTTCTCAATTGTGGTTATCATATCATCATTTACTCGTGGGCTTCCATAATGGTTGTCGGTACTCGGACTGTCGTCGGCTAAATCTGCACCGAGGGTGAACAGGTCGTTCTGAATTGTCAACAGAATCCCAATAAAATCTGAGAACTTGCTTGCATGTTGGGAAGACTGCAGGGTTGCTAAGATTAGGCCTACACTTGAGTTTAATTCATCGACCGAACCATAAGCAATTATTCTTGGGTGATGCTTTGATATCCTTCTTCCGCCAATCAGTCCTGTCTCTCCTAGATCGCCAGTTTTAGTATAAATTTTCATATACTGGAATAATAGTTCACTTATGATTTAAATTGATTTTTGACGTCCATATTACCCTTTAATAAAAATGCCCACCTTCGCTTGATCGAGATTTAGCTAATCTTAGCAGAAATCCCCAGTCGCAAACTACGAAAAAGTCAATACTCCAACAGCCAATTAGTATGAATGAATCTCGGCCTTGTGTTCTCTTAGATACTTTTTTTTCTTGAATCGCTCATTACACTTCTCACATTTGAATGGCTTTTCAAATTCGAGTAAAAATCGTTCCCTTCTTTCTTCAGGAGTTTCAATCATTGACTCTGGTTCGGTTTCAGCTGAGTTTATCATGATGAATTATAATCAAAACCATATATGTTAGTATATTTAGCTTGAGTAAGAAATTTACATTAGAATGATTCCTGCTAATCGTACTGAGAAATTACCCCTAGTTATGTAATTTAGCCCTTCGTAGGATTAGAATGAATAAGTTCTTATGACGACAAGTTAGCGGGTTGAACCCCCAAAATTGGAAGCCACGTCCACCACAATAACATATAATATACATGAATATTTTCTTCGTACTATACTTTGAATATGTACTGTGTAATTCATGTGCCATCCCATCGAGCTCGCAGATAATTAGCGAAGCCATATCAAAGTATCTGAAGATGGGACCAGCCCTAGAAAACTTGCTCTATTTGACCATAAAAGGCGTTTTTCCTCCCTCTAAAATTCCTATAATATTTTGAGCAGCAATTTCTGACATTTTTGAGCGAACTTGACAAGTCGCACTTCCTATGTGAGGCAATAGCACCACATTCTCCATTCTGATAAGCGGGCTATTAGTTTCTAATGGCTCCCTTTCAAAAACATCTAGTGCGGCCCCAGCAATCCATCTGTTTTTAAGTGCTTTGATAAGACTCTTTTCATCAATCAGTTGACCACGAGAAGTATTGATTAGGAAGGCCGTATTTTTCATATGCTTGAGTTTTGATTCGTCAATCATGTAGCTGCTCTCAGTGTTTAAATTAGCGTGTATAGAAAGAAAATCACTTTCTCTTAGGATGGTATCCATCTCTACATACTTGGCACCCATTTCATGTTCGAGCTTTGTCTCTAACCGGCGTCGGTTGTGGTAAATAACTTCCATGTTAAATCCTTTGGCTCTTCGAGCCACTGCTCTTCCTATTCGGCCCGCACCTATTAGCCCCAATGTCTTGCCATAGACATTTGACCCCAGAAAAAGATCAGGTGACCATCCTGCTCTCCATTTTTTTTGTCTAATGTATTTGTCTGCAGGTACCACTTTTCTAGAAATTGCAAGAATTAAAGCAAAGGTCAAATCGGCAGTTGCTTCAGAAAGTACTTCTCCGGTGAAAGTAACAGAGATGCCCCTTTTTTTCGCCTCTTGTATGTCTATATGGTCATACCCAGTGCTCAAGGTACTAATAACTTTAAGCTTTGGTCCCGCCTTCTCCAAAACTTCCTTGTCGATACGCTCGGTCAAGCAGCAAAGTAATGCATCCTTGTTTGCGACATTTCTCAAGATTTCCTTTCTCGAAGGTGACAACGATTTTCTATGCATCGTAACAGTATATTTCCTAGCTAACATGGTAGGACCGGGTTCAGGGATTTTCCTCATTATGTAAACGGCCGGTTTGATCCTCAACAGGATACTCACTCAAATGCTCCTATGAATAGGTTCGTGTATTCCGTGTACTACGCTTTAAGGTTATCTTGTCGATGTATGTGTGTTCCAAATGACATATTGCTAATGATTAGATACCCAGCTACATCTGACATACACATTTATGAACCACTACCGACTAAACCCACTACCGACTACTTGAACCGACCGGACAAAAGCTGAATTGTTTCTAACCTAAACCACTGGTAAGGTGGTTGTATGAATCTCAAATTAGACTGTATTACCAGATCAAATTATGAACTTGTATGTTCAAAAGAATAACACTCACGTTGCCAAATACAGCAATATATTCATTGCATCGCACTTTCCATGCAGGTTGGCAATTTCCCATTATGCCTAAGCCTATAATCTTTCAACATTTCCGTTTTCAAACCGTCTAGGGGACCATCATTCACCATATAGCTGAATCTCTGTCCCTTGCCTATGCAGGGATCCGTTGTAGACTCCAGCAAGGTTGTTTTGAGATTCAGGGCTATTCCTATATACAATACTTTCATACTAGCATGAACTTTGAATAGTCCTGTTTCTTCGGGTACGAGAGAACTGATAGTTTCGCGATTGAAATCAAGCCACTCTGACCATTCATCCTCACCTGATTTTGGAGTTTCTTTATCTTTGCCACTGATTGCCAAATCCATCCCAAAAAACCTCTACTAATTCGTATATAATTGCTACCCCACCATTGTATTGTGTACGGTTGTTAAACCGTATATCTTCTGTAACCGTGAACTTCTAATGGACTAAATGCCTATGCCTGTTGCTGGGAAGGATGGGGTAAATCGTAGCTTCCACCATAGAGGTGGGCCATTTCACCCATATCTCTCTGCAATTCTAGAAAATCTCGTCCCTTTAATGTTGTCCTATATGTTCTGGCAGATCTATCATATTCTATTAATTCTTGCTGTTGCAGAAAAATAAGATAGTCTTTGAGCTGATTATAATTAACGAGACTTTTGTACATGATATGCGATCTGGATTCACCGTTTATTCCATTGGCCGCGCTTAGTATAATTCCGATAATGTCGGTTCTGCATCTGTACTTCATATTCTTGTTCTGTCAACATCATGGTGAATATTGAGTATTTAAGGTGAATCAAAGTGAGTACTTGATCTATGCTTTATTTTTTTATTATGTTACATTATTGAGTTCCTAATCTCAATAACCTGTGCTATAGTAAGTTTTAATTTTTATTATATGGACAAACACCTTACGAGTGGGTTTGTATCTTGGTTAAAAGGCATTTTGGAACTTCTTTTCTTCAGAATCCCTCGTTCCTGCAAGTAGGACATCCTTCAGCTTGAAACAATGTAAGTATCATGTTTTATTTCGTTTGCTAATAGACATAAATCTCTGGAAATATTAGGGTCAAATTCCGACTGGATAATGCAATACGATATACTTCGCAAGCTCATTTAAGCACAGAATGAAGAACCGAAATGGTGAAGAGGTTAGTGATCATAGAACAACCGGTATACAATAAATGCATCCTTGCAGTCACGACAATTGCATTATTTCTTATCATACTGGCACCAAATTATAGTGTCTTGGCCTATACAATGAATGGAGGCGGAGATAAACCATCTTCAAATACAACTTTTTTCAGGGTATTAAAAGGAGATTTGAATGTATGTTCACCTAACTACCAATATAATATAACAATATGTCAGATGGTTATGAAGAACGAAGAGTTATCGCCATATGTTGGGGAGGTTATAAACAGTACTAACAGTACTGATGCGACAAACTCTACAAACTCTACAAACTCTACAAATAGTGGTAGTTATCCACCATTGTCTATTTATCCTGAAATGGTTGTCAGTGAAGAGCAACTGCAAGAGCTACAAACTAATAGCTCTGCAGGCACAACCGAAGGAGTTGAAAGTGTAAGACAGAATGATACTGGTACCAATTCTATGAACGGTACTCAAGGCGAGAACGTAGGGAAAATATATGTTGATGAATATCCGCAATATGAACCTCTGGTTAACGAACAGCCGCTAGAAGGGGAAATTGCTATCGATAATCATTTGCAGAGTCCATGGCAGAACAACCAACAACCACTATTCATGAATAACCAAACAGTGTCAAGTGGCGTTCATGATATAGAAGAGCCAGAACTCCCGAACGACGCTATTCACCAACAGGACAACCATCAAGATTCTGGGTTAGCCACCAAAGGTTCAAGGTTAGGCGATGACACTGATAATCCCAAAGCAGATACAAGCAATTCCTACAGCAGTATTCCTATAGGAATGTCGTTGCCTTTCAGAAACTAATCACTGAGTTAAGGCAAACTCAGTGAATTCCTTCTATTATATTTTGCTTCAGCCGAGCGAATTCCTGTTCATTTATTATACCTTCACTTTTCAATCTAGCTATCTTGAACAGCTCGTCTGCTGGGGAATCCGATGTAGAGAATGAGGCAACAATATTTTCATTTGAATCTGCGACAGTTTGATGTTCTTCAGACAAAAGCTCCCATTTACTTATCATCGCCCTGATTATTTTGACTAGGCGCATGGCTTTACCGTTTGGAATGTGCTCAAATGACCATTCAATTTCGTTCCCTGTATCTCCATCCTGATTCAATGTAGCCACTTCATCCTCGCCTTGCATTCGCTTCACTCTCAACCTGATGCCGGCTGAAATAAATCCTTCTTTCTGGTTGATACCGGTAATCATTGTGTATGGTATTCCAAAAGTGTTTTCCTTCAATCCGTGCAATGAGATATCTCGGATGATTATTCTCCTATCGGTGGCATAAATAATGTAAGACGAGAATGGAAGACCAACTAGTCTTACTTTGCTCTGGGATATAACTAATAAGACTTTTTCATCTATATCTAGCACACCACTTATCTCTGTAATCTTGTACAATTCGTCTTCGTCCTTGATCGGTATCAGTGTACCCGTAGGGTCAGTGTCGATATTGACTACTCTCTTAGTTCCTGAACCGAAGAGCACGCGCAATATCTTGCCACTACGCTATTTAAGCGAATGACCATGATGCCATGCACAATTTGGATAACAATAGCTGCCTAGTAGAAATTGAATTTTCGGGTTCAACAATCTATCATATGGTTCGACGTAACAAGTACATGACGGGTCACAGGGGATCCAACACGGCAACTAGATGTTAGGGCTAAACGATGGAGTCCGCGTCCACGAACTAAGTCATACGTGGTTTGAAAGAAGCTAATACTTTTGTTTTTATTGGTCTATTACATTTACCATTGCCATATTCTACGATAAAGAGGGATCGGAAACATGATACCCGCTAATAATTGTGGAATACTTATAGGTGCTGAGGACAAGGATAAGAAAGAAGGCTTAGAAAAGTGACGTACAATGAATAAATTAGTATGAGATTCATAATCTCAGATTTGGAAACAAGAACTGTAACTATGATAATTTTAGTACTAATTGCTTCTGCTTTAGCAATCGGGATAGCCATTGGTTTGTCATACGCAGAAGCAATAAATCCTCAGCCATATGCCACTTCGACAATCTCATGGATTGCTGCTGGCATCGGTGTAATTACGTTGTTCTGGGGACTTGGGAAAGGCCTGTTCGAATCCTTTGGGAAACCACGATTGGAGTATGGTAGTAGATCTACTAGGAGTTATGGACAGGAAACCAATAATGGCCGATACTCTTACGTCAGTTATCTTTTGGAAATAAAGAATAGGGCTCATGGCATGGAAGCTGAAGATTGTAAAGCTACTTTAAGTGTATCAAGCACACAAATCGATAGACAATACTTGCTGTGGGAGAGGGGGCAGATAAGCATTCCAATCGGTCATGGCGAATTATTAAGACTATTCACAGTACGCGAATTCTATCTAGATAATAGATTAGATTCGAAGAAGGTTCTTTTTCATCTACACGAAATGGAGTTTGCCGAAATAGACGACAAATCTATAATCGTAAAAATTCAATCGAAGAACGCACATTGTCCATCCGATGCGTATAGCGTCAAGATAAAAGATGTGATTGCGAATAGCGTGTCCCGAAATTAATAACCCCAATTGATCAGCTGTTCGTTCAGACTCTTCCTAATTATACAACACTCTTCGGAACCACTATAGACTGAAGAGATTCTTAGGCTTGCTCAAAAACAGCAGTTAGCTTATTCTTAAGTCGATTGCACGATCTCACAATGGGCCAACGCTTAACAGTCCAAAAATTGGCATTCGACTTGACAGAATAGACGATTTTTACAGGCTTTTTGTCCGACGGAGACTTGACAGAATCTATAACCATAAGGCATAAATAAGTCTCTAGCGATATTACTAGTGATATGCTATCAAATTGGATTTCTAGGGTAGGTAGCTCAATTCCTCGTGGTTTCTCAAGACATTATGTATTAAACTTGCTTAAGGATGCTCCTATGACAGGGAAGGAAATTATTGACAGGGCAGTCTTCCAGAGCGATGGAAAGTGGAGGCCTTCCCCTGGTCTGATCTACCCAATGCTCGGTCGGCTACTGGAAGAAGGGCTAATTGAAGAGGCAGAAAATGGTAGGTACAGAATAACTCTGAAGGGACTGGATATGGCTTCGGATGTAGAATCGATAAACAACATAATACAAAAGCAGTTAGATGTCATGTTGCGGTTCGGAAATGTAGGCAAATTCATGGCATTGGACCTCATTGATAGAGCTTCTGCTATAGGGACTGCTCTAAGTTCAAACCTAGATAAGATGACTGAACAAGAGAAGAGAAAATATCGAGAATTTCTTGTTTCTGAGTTAAGGAAACTAGATGATCAGGCACTCAAAGAAAGGAACCTCGAAATAGACTAAAATTAAGGCCAGTTTCTTTTTTTTTATTATTATTCTTATTATTTTTGTGCACTGAACATAACTGGGTTGTTAACGCATCAAACGTCAGGAGGTCATGCTAAAAGTATTAGCCGACAACAAATAGAATAATCCCGTAACCAATGAATTCAAGACTCGTGTCACATCGTTCCCTTTTAGCGTTATCGGCTAGCAATATGTGAAGCAGTGTTTGTTTCCTGGTAATTCATGAAGTAGATCCTTAGAAGCTTTTTTTATCGTTCTCCTGTGCCAAGTAGATATGATAGAATCTCTTGTAGGTTTACCTCAGTTGGTAAGCTAGTATCCACATCTAGATGCCTCCCTTGAACAGGTTCATATATGTTCTTCATTTTGGCATAAACTGAGTAATCAGCATCGGAGAAGTCATTTTTCCTGTTTCTCAATCTCTCAAATACAACGTCTTCTGGACAGGTGCATTCAATCACGTACAACTGCACTTTGTTTAAGCGAAGCCTATTTTCGACCTCCTTTCTAGATCGTTCTCTGTTAAAGGTTGCGTCAAGAATACAATCGATTCCGGCGGCGCTCAGATATTTAGTCATTAACATCAACACGTCGTATATTAAACGGCCTTCAACACTTGCATAAGTAGGGTATCTTATGAGCTCTTTCCTTATCTTGTCGGAAGAAAGTATGGTAGCCCCTGTTTTTTTGGCAACTGACGCAGCGAGAGTTGTCTTGCCTACTCCGGGCAATCCACAAAAGAGGATAATTACAGGCATCACAAACGCGATGACATCAGTAAACAGTTTTGAAAAATCGATCCCGCCCTCGTTGGAGTTGACAAGCGAGAATGAATTGGTACTGCACCCTACTTATTCTTATCCTCAGGAAATATGTAGTTGATGATCATGTCGACAGCTCTATTCTTTAATTTATCTTTATAATGCCCGATACCTTTTGTTGGTGCGTTCAGTGCTTTTTCTCTTGAGACACTATCAACTGGTCTGTGGTCTGGAGCGCCTTCAAACCTCATCTGATAATTTTTCATTTTTGAAAGGATTGCTGAATCATAAATTTCCTTATGCCAAACCGAACCAACGAAGTAGATGTACGGAGGATTCGCCCGCTTTTTTATGAATTTAAGCAAATAATCGAGAGTTTGTTCGATGGACTTAGCGTGGTCATTAAACACGATCAGATCTTCATCAATTCCACCTTCAATTAGCATTTTTTTTATGTTCTGGCCGGTGTTAATATCCGCAACTACTAGTACCAGCGTATTATTACGATCAGGCTTCGAAGTTGCGACAATCCGATAAATATCGACACAGACTCTTATTCGCTCTTCAACATAATCTGGAACAGTTTCAGCTGCCTCGCTTTCAGTATGTACACCAAAGAGAATAATGAGATTTCCATCTGTGAAGTGAGGCTGGGACATTCAATATAACATTTACTAGTCGTCATTTATAGGTTGCTTCAGCTCTTTTAAATGGATGATACAGTTACCAACCTCAGGATCTCTATAATTATAGAAAATAGCTAGACTATTAAGGAGAAACCTTTTGTTTTATGACAAACAAAATTGGAATTATTAGACGATTGGTCGACTGGATACCTAATGTTTGAAATTGACATGGTTTTGAGCTCTAAGTATCGGATCTTCTAATGATAATAAATTCAACTCAAGACCCAACAAGATATACTTATTCTTAACGTTTAATTTTTAATACATGTCAACGTGTACTACATTCAGATCGTTGAGAGGGATTTTATAATTTTAATCTAACTTGAAATGTCCCATAGTCTTTGGTAGAAATGTATTAATCCTATGTAACACTATCCGTCACTGACTAAACTATGCGAATGATCTGAAATATTCATTATTATATATTAGTTCATATTTTTCCTGAAATCTATAAATCTAGTCAGTCGTACAAAAAGAGCAGATAAGGATACATTTCGTTTAGTAGCTACTATCTATCTCTCATCAAATAATCTTAAAATCACTGTTCTTTTCTGAGGATCTCAGTCCAACCACATGTATACTTGTTATTCCTAATTTCATGCTGGCAATCCTACAGATCAATGATTAGTTTGCTCTCGATAGGAGATGCTGGTTTATTATCTCGCAATCATTGAACAAATAAGTAAACAGCATGCTAGCCTTAGACCCCACAGATTTTTCTGTTCCTACGCTGATACGAACACAAATTCAGATCTTGGGATGGATTTCATTTGATGAATATTATAACAGATCCCGATCAGCAAGATAAATCCGTAGTGATAAATCTTAGGTTATAATCTTTAATTGGCCGTGTTTCAATTAGTCGATAGTATGATTTGTACCTATTTTATTTTTAGATGATGCATTAGTCCTCCATAAATATATTGAATGAATATAGTTTAGAGAATTGCAGTGAAGAATAGGGCTAGAAATGACATTATTGCGATGATCTTGGAAGCTGCTCAAGGCAGAGGGACAAGTAAAACGAAGATAATGTTTAAGGCGTATTTGTCAACCAATCAACTGAGAGAATACCTTGCAGAATTGCTAGATAACGGGCTTGTGAAATATGATGAAGATAGAAAAACATATCAGATAACTCACAAAGGAGAAAGATATCTCGAACTTTATAGTGGTATGGAAAGAATGATACCAATGGACAATATGAAAGTAGAAGAGTAACCAGATCATTATGGCATTTAACAAGAGATATAATTTGTAGTAACGATCCATGGAATATTATAATTATGATTGTGAAAATGGTTACGAATATAGTTTCATGCAATACGTTCCCCAATAGTACCGTTCGAGATAATTTGATCATTTTTTTAGATCGTTTCTTAAAATGAATATATTGAAAAAAATAGCCAGGGATCTTTCTATGTAATCTTATTATCTGGCTTGTTGTCTGATGGGTAATAGCGACTATGTAGACTGGTATCCATTGTAACATCTTTTGAAGGTGTATAAAGAGATCTAAGTAGAGGTACTTATTTTATAACATGAAATTGCTTTCACAGGTTTTTGTATGAATCATATTTAAGGGGAAGCTGAAATAATACGACCAATATAATGTTATTACTACTCTCAGTAGATAAAATAGCTCAGTATTATTACTAGAACAGGATATCTTTTATTCAGGGTAGTGGTCGGCAATCTTTCTATAGCTGAGTTTTATACTCAAGATGATATGTTTTCTTCTAAAATGATACGTTTTTATTAGATGTTCGCTGGGATATTATAGGTAGGTCTTAGAAATAGGCAAAAGGAAAGTACTGAGCGAGTCTCATTTGAAGGAATTGGTCCTCCCACAAGATGGGCAATTGCTTGGCAGGGTTATTAAGCTCGTAGGGGGAGACAACGTGATTGTCAAGTGCACAGATGGACAAGTAAGAGTGTGTCGTATTAGTGGAAAAATAAAGAGAAGAATGTGGATTAGAGATAATGATGTTGTTCTGGTAGCTCCATGGGATTTTCAATCCTCCAAGGCAGACGTAGTATGGAGATATATTAGAGCACACGCGGAGAAATTGCAGCAGGATGGTCACCTTAATAACGTTTGAGGGTAGCAGAATAATCTGACTATAAAAGGCATATATTCAGTATGGGTGTAATTTTGGCATATTTCCTTCGCAAAAGTTGCATGACTTTTTTCAAGTCCTATTACTTCGATTTTGAATCTACATTACGGCAACTTGATATTGATTAATTATGATTACCATTCGGAGGACCGGTTTATCGAATCAAATAGGTAATGTTTTCTACTTTTATTTGCTTCAGGTATATCACATTTCATCTGTTTGCTTCCCTGGGACAGCATCAGTTATATTCTTGTACGTGGTTTGATTCCCTAATCTTCCAACGCAATGAAGCTGACTAAAGCTAAAAGAGATCAATATAGGAAATTAGCTAAACAGCAAGGATATCGTAGTAGGGCTGCGTTTAAACTCCTACAGCTCAACAAGTCGTACAAGATAATCAAGAAGTCTGATAAGGTGGTCGAATTCGGTTGCGCACCAGGAGGGTGGATTCAAGTAGTAAGTCAAATAGTCGGTCAATCCGGTTTCGTTTTGGGATTGGACTTGAAGGAAATAAGTCCATTGGCGGGTACAAGATTTATCAAGGGTAGTATAGACGATCCACAACTGACACATATTCTTCTCGAGACGATTGGGTCCGGTGACAAATTTGATGTAGTACTTAGTGATATGTCACCAAATGTAAGTGGAATTTGGGAAATTGATCACGAGAGACAAATTTCACTTACGAAGTATGCCCTAAATGTCTCTACAAAAGTTCTTGAACGTGGAGGAAATGCGGTGTATAAAATTTTTCAGGGTGCTTCGACAAAAACCTTTGTATCAGAATTTTCCGAACACTTTGCATTAGTAAAGCTTAGCAAACCTCCAGCCAGCAGACAGGAAAGCAGTGAGCTTTATCTAGTATGCCTTAGTTTTAAGGAGTAAACTGGTTCAAGTTCGCGTCTAAATGGGAACCTTAGTATGATAATTTAGCAGCCGTATCGTATGCCTGTACTGCATCTACCGGAAGTAATAAGATACGATATACACCCATCATCTTTGATTTTCAGGTCTCGCATCGAAACGGGGTATAAGGCCATTAAGCCATCGTCGTTAGGCAACAAGGCATTATAAGGATAAAAAGTGGTAGAGTAATCGTCTTCAGCTGGATTATCACGGAGTCCAAACAATAACTGGGAAATTTCTACTTCATACTTTATTGGATATGGTGAATTCCTCATTTTGTTCCACCATTCTATTCCTGTGAATTGTCTAGAGCCTTGAAAATTAAATTCAGCGACATTCTTCGTAGAGAGGTCGTAGATTTCATGTTGTCCGCTGTCTTTATCTGTCAACGTATATCTGACCGTTTGTTTATGAGAATCAAGAAATAACTGGCGATTGTAGGTATGTCCTACAACTGGAAGAACGTGCACGAATCTATACTGATTAACTCCACGAAATATAGCTTCGAAGTAGTCCTGACCATCGAATTGGCAGATGAGGTTTAGCTCTAATGCGATGTATTGGGTGTTAAAAATTTCTAAGAGATAGAGCATCCATGATCTGCCGGGAATCTTATTCATCTTCTCATTAACGATTGTTATTCTGTCCGCTACAGAAATTACTCCCAACGGGAAGAAGGATTTGAGCCTTTTAGGATTACTCTTCTCACTATCAATAACAAGACAATGTGAACCCACCCAATAATGCATTCGAGATTCCTAGTATTTTATGTTATTTAAGCCACTTACCCAACTTCATAGAAGAAATCATCATCCTACATTAGTGTCATCATGATCCCACGGTTATCCAGTCAACAAAGTGACCGAATATGGATGCAGTCATGAATCTCTGAGTACAACTTGTGAGCAGGCATTCCTCTTACAGCTGATAGAATGTTTAGTGTACTGCTTGCAATGATAATGTGATCGCTATTCTAGGCTTGTCGATGTGCGCTTGTGGTCGGGGTCCAGGCTAGCTCGATGCATCTCTATCTCCTTAGAAAGGTTCCTAACTCCTTCATTCGTCCAACCATAAATCCCAATAACGAACCGTAGATAAGGTGGAATACCAATGAGCCACCAATAATAACTGGGTATAACGATTGGAAGTGACTCGAGATCTCATAGATGTATTGATTCGGCGCCGAATCGGAGAACGAGTCGAGTTGAGTCGAGTTTGTATTCCAAATGTAGTAACTGGTACAAACAATAATGCTCATAATGCGACTCCTACTGTTAATCCAGTAATTATCCCATGATGATAGTTGTATGGTCTATCCATCTCCAAAAAGTTGATGCTTGTCCAAATATGTTTCCTGCTATGGTACCAGTTAACAAATGTAAACCAAATCCTACATATTGTGCGACTGCTGGATCGTTAAAGCCTACGGAAATTCCGATCACAGCAAAGAATGTTCCAGGAGGCGTTCCTGAGACTAGGTCAACAACAACTATAAGTCCTGAAATGGCCGATACAGCTATAAATCCTGCGAGTGTACAATATGGAATATAGACTCATTGATCTACTTGCCAGCTCGTTTTCAAGCTTTTTTTTAATCGTACTGCAGCGTTTGGAGTATATAAATAATGTCCAATATTTAGGTAGTGTAACGTAATTTTTACCCATACAGGATACGGTGGAGAGGAGCCAAAAACCTGTGTCAGAAGTAAGAACCAAGAAACACGGAGTAACATTGAGATTTAGATGACGTTGCTTTCTGTCTTAAGGAACTAGAGGTATGCCTTTATCTTTTTCTGATCATCATATATCCTGGTTCAGCTCTAACCACAGACTAACTTAGGCCGCGATATGGGGCCTTTCAACAAAGCAATAAATTAATACCTAGGTATGTGGCATTCACGGAAAATTTCTCCGTCCCAAATCAAAAATATTTTTGCCGCCGTGTACATCAGCTTGGGTAAGAGGATCTAAAAATGTTCCAGGCGGCGACATTTTCTACCCATGTCTGATATAGACAAGACACAGAGCAGTCTTGCGTCCCCCTTCAGTCGTTGGTATTGATTCTGGAAGGTCATTAGTTTTTCCGCATCTTACATAAAAATTGAATGATGTCCCTTGTAACGTCAAAACAAGAACCCCTTAATATGGCGCGGGGAGTGGGATTCGAACCCACGAGTTCTTACGAACATGGGATTAGCAATCCCACGCCCTACCAGGCTAGGCGACCCCCGCCCAGATTGGAGAT
>JAATVR010000268.1 GCA_014523665.1 Nitrososphaerales archaeon TH526 | reverse complement strand
TTGTCTGTACTGATGTCTCCGTTTTGACAAAATGAGCATCTCATATTGCAACTTGTAAGAAATATTGTGCCTGATCCCATGGTGCCTCTGAAAACTAGCTCTTCACCACGATGATGAAAATAGCTGCTTACCTTAGAAGTGGATTCTAACTGACAAGTTCCATGTTTCTTTGCTTCTTCAGATCCAGCGCCGCCTAATTGAATGGATCGATCAATTTGACAATTCCAACGACAATAATTGCAATGTTTCAGCATTCGCTTGGTAAGCTCGATATTCAAATCCATAAGGGATGTTTTTCTACTATCTGAATTGCGTATTACGTCGTGCTTTTCCTACCTTACTTCTTTCCAGGTTTCCAGAAAAATTTCCGTAAGGTTTCTATGTTCTTCCCACAGCCTTTCCTCAGTTGTAGCTGCTAAGTCTGTAATGTTACAAAATATAGATTTTGAAATGAGGTACTTTGCTGGCATGCGGTTAGTTGATACGGCAAAATACCATGACAGATCATCACCGCCTTCCTTGAGCTGTTGCCATAGATCTAATGATTTGAACTTACCATTTTCCTTTTTAAGTATAGAAAATGGAGATAGCATAGTCAGTACAATCTATTACTTTTTCAGATATTTATTTGGTTAGAGAAATTTTTGATCGTTATCAAACCAATAGAAGATCCTTGGTACACAATTGTTCATCGGAGGAAGCAAGACCAACTCCACATGAACTCTGCCTTAATCACTGCTTATAATATGGCTATTTTATACCATCCTGTTTCTCCTAGTTATCCTTTTCAACATAAACCCAAACCTTCTTTCCGAGCCCATCTAAGAAATCAAAAGGTTGCATAGCTGAAATAGTTTTATTTATTCGAACTAATTCAAAGTACACCAAGAAAACAGAAAGGATGGTGGCAGAGACACTGGAAATGTGTAAATTATTGAAAGGCAAAAATAGAGAATGCGTACATAGGCGACGACCGAAAGTAATATTTTGTTAAGGCCCTGCTAGGCGCCAAGTCTTGCAAACCGTTGCATCGATGATTTGCACTGGGGACCTGCAGTTTTACTTATTTAATTTTGCCAACGTAATACCTCAATAAAAATGCCCAATGCCAGGAGAACTCTTACGGAAGAACTAATCAATGGTAAACTATCGTGAGATTGCAATAATTAAAGGTCGTTTGACTAGGATTTCACCCTAGCCGTCCTACTTACCTACCTGTTCCAACTTGCAAATAAAAAGAATCGTCATGATTCCTTTAATAGTACGGTAACGTAGATATGTATGTGGTATAGCACTAAAGCTATGACGCAAGCGACATAAAAACCGTAAATGATATAGGTAGGCGGCACATCTTAACATATCTGGTCGTCCTATCTTTTCTTATAATAATATTAAATTAGTGTTAGAAAAGGTTAAGAATTTGATCGGACTTTCAGCATTGAGCTAAATCACTCAAAGTAGGTCAGGGGCTGTATTTAACCGGCTGCGATCCTTTTTCTTCTTTTTTCTCGTTCTTGTATCCAGAAACGGTATAAATGCCTTTATGTTTATTTGGAAGTACAAATAAAAATTACTGGTTGAAGAAGTTCGCAAGCTGTTTAATCACAAATTCCGGCTGCTCTTCTGGAATCCAGTGTCCTGAAAGAGGAACTATCATGCCTGTTACATTTTCAGCTAACGCTTGAGTTGAACTTAGTCCCATATTCGCAGGGTAAAGCAGGATATATATCACCCCCTAACACTAATACTGGAATAGTAAACTTATTCGTGGCCGATTCTTTATTTTGTTCTGCATCTGTAGGGAAAGCTCTACCGAGTTTGGTGACAATTTGAGCATTTTAGAATAAAATTAGATTAACTATCTCTTGGTAATGCCTCATAAGGGCATTTTATTAGATTCATGACACAAAGTAGTCGCCATACAGCTTCCTCAACATTCTTTAGAAGGTGATATCGAATATCGGCGGGCCAGTATCTCTTGTAGGTCATTCTTACGGCGGAATTATAATTACAAATGCAGCCTATAACAATCCCAACGTTACTGGACTGGTATATATTGCCGCCTTTGTTCCAGATGAGGGTCAATCGTTATCTGATTTAGTAAATTCAGCAAACTTTCCTAAGGAACCCTTCCTGGTTGATAGTGGAGGGTTTATCTACTTAAACCCAGAAATATTCCGTGAAAATTTTTTAAAAGGCATTAATCCAGTCGAAGCTGATTTAATGACAGTGGTACAAAAGCCCTTCAACCAATCTATTCTTGCCGAAAAATCTGGTCCACCAACCTGGAGGCAGCTTCCTACATGGTTTCAGGTGTCTGAAAGTGATCGTGTCCTACCCCGAGATCTTCAGCCTACCTTCGCTCAGCAAATGAATGCCACTACTCTAACGCTTTATGCTGCACGTGCAATATGGTTAAATCACCTTGAAGTATATTTAATCAGTAATGACCTTCTGTAGGGGTATGTGTAGCAGGCTATACAATCCAGGAGATATAAAATCTCCTCATTCAAATTATAAGTATGGGCTACTGTGTAAACCATGCCAAATCAGAGTAAAGACAAGTGACAGGACATGTCGCTGCTGTCATACTAGATTTAGGTTGGTAGTAGATGAATAGAGAATGTTTAAGAATGTAAGTTAGTCGTGTTAACAGGCTTCAAATCGTCTTCTAACTCGCCAAACAACTGTAGGCATCTTTGTCCTTTCTTAGTGATTTCATTAAAAGGAGACTGTTTGAAATCCGTCAGAACCAAAAGCTCCAAGCCAACTAGTTCTCGAAGATGCTTGACGGTTTGCCGATGAGTCAGGTTTGCATCATCCTACATGCGTTTGATTCATTTGATTGCGATATAGAGGTTTTGCATCGTAGACTATCTCCAGGATGTCCTTGACTATGTCATATTTGTCTCGCTGGGGCAAGAGTAAGGGAATCACTAAGAGAAGCCCATAAATGATAGTATCGCAATGGAACCGATC
>JAATVR010000267.1 GCA_014523665.1 Nitrososphaerales archaeon TH526 | reverse complement strand
ACTTCATAGATGGATCAATACATATAACATTCGATATCAAGCTCTCTTTAAATTTTTTGGATGGTTGTATAATTTGAAGTATGATGATGAATCGAAAAAAGTATCCATTCCGCCTGTTATGAATGGTATTAAAAGACTCAGACGAAAAGAAAAGAGCTCATATCAAGCCAAAGATTTATGGACTCAAGAAGATGACGCAATTTTTCTAAAATTTTGTGAAGATGACAGATTGAAATGCTATCATGTGATGGCTCGAGATACAAGTGGTAGACCCCATGAATTACTAAAGTTACGTGTAGGAGACATAATGTGGCAGACGAACGGGACCGCTCAATACGCAGAAGTCACAATTGGGAAAAGCGGTAAGACGGTGCCGCGAACAGTACCATTAATAAACTCTATTCCATTCATCAAAGACTGGATTCGAGAACATCCAACGGGTACTAATAGAAATGCATATCTTTTCATAAGTTTTGAAAAGCAGTCTATGTATAGGAATTTGTCATTAAAACCACTTTCACTTTCCAATATGTATCGACATCTAAAATTGGAATTCTTTCCGCGGCTACTTACAAATCCTGATATCCCAGAAGAAGACAAGAACAAAATTAGAGTATTACTGGAAAAACCATGGAATCCATATGTAAGACGGCATACTTCATTGAATGAAATATGGAAGCTTGTAAAAAGCGAACACGCTTTACGGATGCATGCAGGCTGGTCTAAGAATTCGAGAATGGTGGAAGTATATACACATGAGTTTAGTAATGAGAGTAGTCAACTTTTATTGCAGGCCCGCGGTATTATACCAGCAAATACACAAGAAGATAATATTATGAAGCCGGTACAATGTCCGAATTGTAATGAGCCAAATAAACCGGACAGTAGGTTCTGCAATAAATGTAATATGATATTAACTTATGATGCGTACAATGAGACTTTAGAAAAAGAAAAACAGAGAGAATCAGAAGTTCAGAACCTTAGAGAAAGATATGAACAAGACATGAAATCTGTACGTGAACAGATGAATCAAATTATGATGATGATCCAACAGAATCCAAAGTTAGCAAATATAAAGCCAGAAATATTAGTTAAAAGATAACGGGTTATCCAGGTTGAGAATTATTTAGTCGTAAAGCGATGGACATACTGAACTTATTATGTCAGATATAAATTCGTATTTTTGTATGGTCTTTGCATGCTTCTTCTTTATGTATTCAATAACATCAAATTCCTTCGCCTTAAATTCGTCTTTAAGAGATTTTCCACGTTTTTGATATCTTTCAAAGTATTGAGCACCTTCTTTTAGTATCAATTCTTTTCTATTATAATATCGCTGTATTTCAAGCTTCATCAAATACGTGTTCATACTCTTTTCATCTGGATAGAAGAATTTCATCCTATCAAAGTGTTCTTTATTTGGCACATCAAAACTTGTAAGCCAAATACGATTAAACTCCTTCTCAAGATTATCGAGTTGGTTAATGTCATAAATTAAATCAAGTAATTCGTCATCTGTGATTATATATCTTGTTTCCTTTTTAAATTGACCAACTGCTCTAATTATTCCCATCTTATAAAGATTATTAAACGTGTGTTCGACATGTGGTCTGGCATGTTTATACTTATGTCGTTTGCTAACAAAATCGTTAACTGACATGCCAGGCAAAGTATATTGATATACAGAATCCATCTCAGTACAAATATGATAGTAAATATGCTCTCGAAATTCAATTGATTCTTTGATGTGAGTGCCTCCAATTGGCTTATAATAGATTATTAGATATACAGGTAATCTTCTTTCAAAATGTGGAGATTCCAAATTTGAAACCTGGTTCGGATCATAATAGTTTTCTTCTATGAATTGGATTTCCAGTTGATTTTTTGAAATTTCCAAGTCATTTAGTAAATGTTCTAACTGATTAGTTGCGAAAGTAGTTCCGAAAGCTATATCTCTAAACAAGAGATTTATGTACATCTGTTTAAAAATTAAGTAATGTGGATTTGATTTGCTCAATCCTAGTTGACAGCGTTTCCTGCCATTGTCAGAAATAGCATACTTCTTAGTAGATCCCCTTCCTTTGTCCTCTTCGATGGTAATCATTCCGTCATCTAGTAGTTGGGTTAGATGTTTAGAGTATGTTTTGAATGAAACAGATCTTCCCATTTTACTTTCTGAAAGCTTTTTCAATCTTATAGATGTCATTGATTCATTGTCAAGAATCTTCAAGATGGCCTCTTTTAGATTAAGATCAGTCTCAACGCTATTCCCTATCATTTATACTTTTCCGTAAAGTAGTTTCTCATAGATTATTTATCAACTTTATGAGAAATAGTAGTCATGCAGGTTTCACAATCTGTTGGAATATCATTACCTGTTTCTCTGCTGAAGAGAATAGATAGTGAACGTGGCGACATACCGAGAAGTCGATTCTTTTTGCGTATGATTGAATCTTCATACGACGACTATCTGAGTGATGATTTGAATGAGGTGAAGAATAAAAAGAGCGTCGGAGGTAAAGTCGATCAAAGAACTGAGATCCTACAATCGACTGTATCTCCTGGACCATAAGTGATTAGACCAATGGCGCCACAAAATAATATACAGTCAATAGAAGATAAAAACATTTGCGATGGACTAGGATGCTTTAACGAAGCAATACACAGAATAGATGAAGAAGTCGGTAGTATAGGCAGAATTGTATTGCAACTGTGTGATGATTGTCTCTTGAAATTCAGGGAAGAGTAAGATGAACCAAGATTTGCAGTTACCACAATGGATACAATCTCAAAATGGCAGCGAATTCTGTCCGTTTAGTGACTTATCTGAAGACATACGATCACAATTACGACAAGAAGACAAGTATACTACTACAATATATGGTTTCAGATACACGGTAAAAAACTATGAGGACAAGTGGCTTGTTTTTCGAAGAAATATTTCAATGAATACTGTGAAAACAACCCCAGCTCAGCGCCACATGGTTCATGTGAATAACATACATGAGATTAAAATTATGCCCCTGAGTAAAGCAAATGCGTATCTATCTACAGGAAATCAAGAGTATCAAATATTTGGGAGCGATCCGGTGAAGATCATAAACAATGAACCATGTGTTGTAATGGCAAAATACCCTCAACCATCAATGAGGGGTCAGACTAAGTCATGAATTACGATAAATCTGAAAACTCACATTTGATTCCATTAGAATTGAGTGAAGAGCTGAAAAAAGAAGAGATCATAACCCGGTTTGAAAAAGATACGAGAACCAATTCCCTCATTCTCTCTTTAAACCACAAGTACAAAAAGAAAAATTTCATCTTTTCAATCCCGACTAAAAGAATAGATTGGGCTGCCATTATAGACAAGATTGCTAAATCACTCAGAGCATTCGGAATGTCACCTGAGCATATGTGGATGATAGAAGATGTCATGCACGAAAATTATGAAATAATCATCAAGATAGAAGATACCTCAGATCAACAAAACCCTGGAGATGGTAGACAGAAGAAAGCCTGCTATGTCCGCAAATACACAGCAAATGGTTCATTACCACTACACGAATCAGTCGTATTCACAGATAGCGGACAGTCTGCTTTTGTTTATCTTGATTGCAATGCGAAGCTCGGGATTGCCACCCAAATAGAAAGACCTGACAAGATTCTGTATCCGGCGGATAATATAGATTCACAAAATCCACGCCCATACATTTTCGCATCTCCCAAAGAATTGCAAATGTACATAGAGCTGGCAAAGCGCGAAACATTTGATTCACTGTATCAACAAGTCAAATTGGAGCTACAGAAATATGTCAATATAGATGAACATTATTTAGTAGTAATTGCAGCCGATATTATATTCAGTTATTTTCAGGACAAGTTCTCTACCGTCCATTATGACGTATTCGTAGGAGACAATGGTTCGGGCAAGAATTCAGCGCTGCTTGCTATTCGAAGACTCGGATATCGGGTATTTTATATCCTATCTGCGAGTGCAGCCAACTATTTTACATTTTATGCAGACATAGAAGAATGCCAGGGTACGATAGCTGAAGATGAAGTGGGAGACTTAGATAGAGATGTTCAGAAGCAGAAGATTCTAAAGTCAGGATATACTTCTGGGGGAACCGTACCTAAGATAGATTTCGTCAATGGGAAGAGGAGCCAAGTACCGTATCATGTCTATGGTATGAAATGGATCGCGATGGAAGAGCTGCCTGATAGCCGAAAGACTAGAGGTATATTTGACAGGTCTTTTATTTTCAAGTTCATAGTTGGTCATGTAGACCATAATATCAAAGATATCATAAGATACGCAGGCGAACCTAGGTTTAAGCCCCTAAACGATACACTAATACATACCCACAAGCTGCTCTTCGCATTCAGATTAATTCACCACAGCGATGTTGTTCCTGACATCCAGATAAACCTCGAAAATCGAAATGCAGAGCTCACTAAACCTCTTTTACGATTATTTTTGAGTAGGAATAATGCACCGATTGCAGTCGACGAGATAAGACTGGCTCTATCTAAGTTTATTGCAGAAAAGAATGAGCTAAAGTCTAATAGTATTGAATCAAAGATGTATCAGGCGATAATTAATCTCATTAAAGAAGATCCAATATCTAAGATTGAGTACGAATTTACGAATGAACAGATATGGGAAGAATTCAAACATGTATTGAATGGAATTGATATCTATAAAGAATCAGTTTATAGTACTGACCTCGGCAAAGTTACACATAAACAAATAACTGGATTATACAAATCAAAATTCAAAGCTGAACCCTACCAGACATCAGGTAATGATTCGAGACGTGGCTTACGATTCAGGAAAGAAGTCCTGGAAAGAATAGGTATGCAATATACTAGTGAAGATGAGATTAAGATCTCAATGAAGATGAAAAATCTGCTTATTCAAAACCTGAAGAAGACAAATCTGCGTCAGATGCGTCAGATGCGTCACTTTTTGAGAGTGCCTACCCTATTTCTGCTGAACATGAAAACGATCTTCGATCCGAACAACTATCGGATACTTGTAGCGAGGTAGACCAGGATAGCAGCCGGGCTGACAAATCTGATACCGTAGCTTATGTGGCCACAAATGATAGCTCTTGTGATACTACAATTAATTCAGGAACCAGTAATTCTGCCAATAATAATAATAATAATAATAATAATAATAATAAGCAATCAATAAAACTGAGCTCGAATATTGTCCCTGCTAGTAACACTAACTCAAGTCAAATAAAATTATACTCAAATAATGCATACACACCCCTAAAAAGTGACGCAAGTGACGCAAGTGATGCATTTAGCACATCATATAAAGCATTAGATATCGGTCGGCGTGCCATGACAAAAGCCGAGCAAGTCGGGTCACCAGATATACCCTGTCTGTATTGCGACTTTAAAGATCCACTCGAAATTGACCTAAGTTTTCACTATTTGGAGAAGCACAGATCGAATCTAATCAGACTACCAATAGGTAAAAGTTCAATGGACCATCGAGCAGATTATGCGGTCGAACAATCAAAGAAGCGACTTTTGGAGTCTTTTGTGGATGAAGACGAAAATGATTATGCTGATGATGATGATAATGAATTTGGAATTGAGGAGGAGGAATAGATGACACTGCAAGACATCAAGCCGCCTATAGATAGAGAGACACTAATCAAAGAAAATCTTGAATTTATTTTAAATCATCTTACCAATCCACTATTTCCGAGAACTATAATGACCCGAGCTCTTGGTTATCAAAAAGAAGTTTTGGATGCAAAAATGGCATTGGTATACTTCAAAGCATCTAATTATGAAGATTGTAGAGTGAATGCTTATCCATCTTATACTGAGTACCAGGGTATTAATCTAACATCTCCAAGTTTCATTATGATTGATTTAGATCTTAAAGACTTTGAACATTCACAAGAAAAGCTAGATAAAATATTACACAAAACACTCAATAAAATAAATGGAATACTTCATGGAGCTCATCCGACAGTACTTTGGACGGGCAACGGTTATCATATCTATCAACCAGTACATGGATT
>JAATVR010000266.1 GCA_014523665.1 Nitrososphaerales archaeon TH526 | reverse complement strand
TTGATACAGTTTTAGCAAATACTAATCTAAATCTTACAAAACTAAATGGCACGCTATTCGATTGTAAAAGTCTAAGAACCACTAATATCACTCCCAACATAAGTCAAATTCACATCGTTGAATTTGGTATAGATGGGAGCCCGAAATAAGTCTCTACTTGTCAATAAAAAATCTGTGATTTAAGATGATTATGGTTGCTCACTGGCTGAATTTCAGTCAAAAATATATATCATAAATAACAAGTGATAATCAATCTGTAACAGTAATCTTACAAGTGATAACAGGTTGATAACAGAGAAAAAGCTATTAGCAGCAGTCGGTCATTAAATATATGCAAGTGATTCTCAACAAGAAAGAAAAAGAAGAACTTGTAGTGAAACTACATCAAGAAAATAAGACCATACGCCAGATTGCTGAAATGGTACACATGAGTTTCAAAGATATCGGGGCTATTATAAGAAGAATAGATGCCCGAGCTGATGACGATAATAATGATAGTGACTTAAGTAACAAATCTAAAGCAACACAAGCGCTTCATCTATTCAAAAATGGCAAGAAACCAATTGAAGTGGCCATAAATTTAGATATTTCAGCAAGTGAAATAGAAGATATACTGCAAGAGTATTGGGTGCTAAATCAGCTTGATGAATTAGCATTAGTA
Source organism: Nitrososphaerales archaeon TH526 (assembly GCA_014523665.1). GTDB lineage: Archaea > Thermoproteota > Nitrososphaeria > Nitrososphaerales > Nitrososphaeraceae > TH5896. The sequence goes on along the minus strand of JAATVR010000266.1, from coordinate 1,495 downwards.
TATTATGAGATCAGGAATGATCTTGATCTATTTCTAAGATTATTTCACACACTGAAGAAAAACAAATTGATTAACCAAAAAGATATTCTGACTGTGTTAAGATATGCCGCTTTTGATATACCAACTTTGGAGAACAGATGTCAACAGCTCAGCAATGATGTATTAGAACTGCAATTTAGGAAAAAGAAATTAGGTGATGAGGTAGCAACACAATGCTCTAGTATAACACAATTAGAAAAGTCACTCAATTGGTATAAAATGGAGATTAAACAAAAGAAAGAGATCATATCGAACTTGGATCAACAACTAAATCAAAAGATCGATGCATTAGAAGAAAAACTATCTACGCAAGCAAACAACTAGCTCGATATGCCCTGTCTATGCTAGGATTTGGGATGTCTTCTTATATTATATATTCAGGGTGTCTATATATAGTATGCAAAAGATTAGAGATAAAATAGTCTATAATACTAATGAAGAAATCTTAGATCCCTCGCACACAGCGTTAGTGTTATGGGATGTATTGCGGGCGTTTGAAAAAATAATTTTTAATAAAGAAGAATTTAGTAAAAATCTAAATTCAATTGTAGAATTGGCACGCAAATCAAAGATACCAATATTCTTTACGTCAGTCCAAACACTATCAAAACGATTTGAATCTTCAGCAAATATATATACTGTCGGTAAACTGGGATTTGACCGCCTATTCGAGCAGTTTGCACCCGGAGATATGGATTTTACAATAAAACCCAAACAAGACGAAATAGTAATAAATAAACATACAGCAAGCATTTTCATAGATACAGGCTTTGAGCGCATGCTTCGAAATGCTGGTATTATTACTGTCGTATTTACCGGTATTGCCACAGAATTTGGAATAGAGTCTAGTGCCAGAGATGCTTTCAACAGGGGATTCTACTCTGTAGTTGTCTCAGATTGTGTCTCTTCACCAGATAAAGATGGGCATAATAGATCACTTGAAAATATGAAGAATTTGATAACTATCATAAATTCAAATGAGCTTGAGAATATTTGGTCGACGGCGAAGACACATTCTTCTACTTCGACAATTCAAGACGACAGTAATAACATACATCATGAACATATAGGAGACGCAAGCAAATCAGATGTGTCTCCCAATACTCCACCGGCAGATGAAACCGATTTATCGCCATAATAAAGCCTATATATTGTCCTCTCTGCATCTTATTTATACGGCAGAGCAGGCTAATTGAAAGATAGGGGTTAATTATAATTGGTAAATATATACGGAATAAATAAATCGCATGCGAGGTTCTTTACCGACGCAGTTTTTGGAGTCGCGATCACATTGCTAGCAGTAGATTTTGCAATTCCACAGGTAGGAGAAGACGGTTTCTTCAATGAAGATGATCTTGAGGAGTTGATATCTGATATTATCTTGTTTGTTATTACTTTCATAATTATAGGATTGTACTGGATTACCTATCAATCAATATCTGCCATGTTGGCAAAG
>JAATVR010000265.1 GCA_014523665.1 Nitrososphaerales archaeon TH526 | reverse complement strand
CTTACAAATAATATTCTTGATGTATCAAGAATCGAAACGGGTACATTAAAATTAAACAAGGAGAGAATAAATCTAAATGATAAGATAAAAAATGTGATAAAAGATATATCAAATACCAATCTCCAGGTTGGACAGAAAGCATTAACCATTCAATTCCTAAATGACAAAAACAATGATGATATTGAATATTATGTTACTGCTGATAAATCAAGAGTCTTTCAAGTGTTATCAAATTTGATTAATAATGCAGTTAAGTTTACAGATATGAATGGGGTTATCTCTATTTCATTAAATAAGACAGAATCTCTTACATCTGACAATAACAATACTGTAGAGAAGAACGAGTACGTTTTTATTAGAATAAAGGACGGTGGGAGCGGCATAGATCCAGAAATACAGTCTAAATTATTTTCAAAGTTTGCAACTAAATCAGATATTGGGACTGGCCTAGGGTTATTTATAGCAAAGAGTATAATAGAAGCTCATGGAGGCAAAATATTTGCTGAAAATAATAGAGATGGAAAAGGAGCCACTTTTACGTTTACATTGCCGTCAAGTAAATGAATATGGGAATGAGATAAAGTTATAGCTAGTATTATGCCAATGTGTCTCTACCTAATTTTGTAATAGTGAATAATGCAATGTACGATATAATATAACAGGTCCGTTCAGGTTTTATTTCAATTTTATCAACTCATATGTATCATCTATATAATCCGCTATTTTATCAAATGAATAACCCGAGTCATTCAAGTCTATCAGTAAGTTTTCATCGATACCAGCTTGTTTCAATTCATTCTCTCAACAGCTATCGAAAATGCCGTCTTATATGGCAAGATAGCGCAGCTATTTCTATTTGATATCAATATGGTTACATACAAACACTAGTCGGTTACTAGAAATATACAAGTTAGCAAAGAGCACTCATTTTATCTGATGTTGCTTGTTGTACATCAAATTCTCGTAATACGGGCTAATAAGCACACGGGCAGAACACATCGTGTCCATTCAACCCGGTATAAGAAAAGAATATGACGATAGTTCGATTGTTTTGATAATCATTCGGCCATTGCCTGAAAGAGAATTAAGTTGATGGGGGGAGGAAGGGACCCATCAACCAATCTTGATGAACTCGTCAAAATTTCTCTTGACACTACATATCACACAATATTCAATATAACCATTATAGGCGGTACTCTGTTAGTGTGCCTTTATCTAATTGTGTAAATCCCAAAGGCAATTTCTGTTTAAACCTCGATTTGATGAGTATACCTTACCTCGGTCTTAGTGAGTCAATCTACATAAACTGCAATCTACATAAACTGCTGCGTATTCTTTTGAACCTACCGTACAAGACATTTATAATAAGATGAATAAGATTACCGAGAAAGAAATGGCCAAGTTAAAGAAAGGTGCTGAATATGTCGGGAATGAGATAAAGAAAGGTGCAGAGTTTATTGGACACGAGATTAAAGAGAATACGGAATTAGCTGAGCACGAGACAGGTGTACGGGAAGTTAAGCAAGATGCCGAATATGCCGGATATGACATAAAGAAAGGTACAAAGTCTGCAGTCAATAAAATGAAAAAAGCAATATAGCGAGAGCTCTGAGCTTGTCTTAAACATCATCTCTCGTTTTTGATAGATTTTGATGCTTTGTCTCATGTTCTTCTAGCTCTTCACGTGATTCAAATTCTTGACCACAATCAACACAAGAACAATTTAATATTTTTATAAGTATTGATAGCTATCTAATCTATATGTAGACGTGGATCTATCACAGTCATAGGCGAAAGTTTGGGCTATAATAGCGATGAAGAGATGTGGATAGACCTGGCTCAGGGAGAAATATTAAAATCTCGAACCTCCAAAGTCTCGAAGTCTGTCCACATATTAAATCCAGTAACTACAAAAACCTGAAAGTGAAGATGTGGTAGATAGGTATATCCTGTCATTCCAACCTTAGCAATCTCTTCTCCTGCTATGACATGTTGACCAACCGTCACTTTTGAACTATTATAGCTTAGGTGATCGTATCGAGAGTATTCTCCGTTGGAGTGCATAATTACAATAAAGTTTGTATGCCCCCAATAAACTGGAGTAAATCCTCCGATATTAGAGCTATCATTGACAAATATTATTATTCCATTGTTTGCTGCTAGAACGGGTGTCTCGTTATCAACTATGAAATCAATGGAGTTTCGAAGTTTGCCCATATGAGCTGGCGACGAATTTCTGTCGATACGCTGTAACAGATCTTTCGGTACCGGGAGTTTATAATTATTGATAGTATTTTTCCTCACCATGATTTTTTGCCTTGTTGTTATTGTTCTGCCTGCTCAATGTTCATGACGGCTATGACTTTGCTCAGAGCGTCGTAGTTGAAATTACCGTCAATCATAATATTTTATCGACTTGTCTAACTGTCTGAGTTGGTTTCCAATAGTATTGCAGAGATCATGAATTCTCATTAGCGTCAACGCAATTCTCTGAAGACGCAAATCCGTCACAATCACTGATATCTGATTGCGAATCCGTCACAGTCACGGCATGAACGACGGCAAACGAATGAATTGATGTGATACTCATTATGCAAGTGCTGCAATACATATCACTATGGCAGATGTTGGGACCATTCTCTTTCGAAGATATTTTTGTTTTAGTAAGTCTGATTTCATATATCGTATTAGTATGCAACTATTCATTAGGTACAGTCAACAATTTCATTGAAATATCATACTCACTTTTAATAAGTTTAAGCCGGTCTGAATAAAATGGTATATGACGTTACAAACCTGACCTTGCATTTCAAATTGCGATCAGAGCATCCGTAATTAAAACTTTGATTAATAAGATATCTTTGTAATAATCATCATATTAACGGATTTATATCACTTTAATGCAATATTATTAGCTTTTATCTCATAGATATGTCAATAAGCCTCTATTTCACCTTTAATGGCAACGTATAAAACAAAGCTGCGATCAAAGAGTGATGAGAATGTTGTGGATGCAGCCTATCGATAAAATTTATTTTGTAATCTGTAACTCTTGTTACTGGTGTGCGTCTTATTTCGGCATTGACGACCTAGAAT
>JAATVR010000264.1 GCA_014523665.1 Nitrososphaerales archaeon TH526 | reverse complement strand
AGTCATCATCTTTCAACCTAGAGTCCAATATGTTATCAATAACAAAGACGACATTAGGTTCATTGGCATATACTTCCATCGCTCGATAGATAGCAGACTTAGAAATATCAGATCCCGTTACAGGGAATCCTTTTCTGGCCAGTTGGACAGCTTGAGTCGCAGGACCTGTACCGAGGTCAAGAAATCTTTCGTTAACCGAGAGATTTCCGTTAGATATCTCTTCATCTAAATCCGGGTCTAGTTTCTCACTATACCAAGGCATAGTCTCAACCTGCTGTTTGTTATACAGACTTTCCCAATCTGGAAAACCTTTAGAGTCATTATCGGTCAAAATACCTAAGTAAAAGTTTGTTCCAAGCGTATATGTATTGTGCTGTAACAGCTTTGCCAGCGCTACATTGCTTCGAAATCCATTGATAATAGAATTTTGTTTAACATATTGATCATTGGCAGTAAGAGAATCATTAGATCAAAAGACAGAGCAAATTGTTATCATTATAGCGTTTATTTCACTATCAACTCACAATTTCTTGGTTCGTTTCACATAAGTAGCACATATTCAATGTAGATTCAACCGGAACCAGCACAATCAGATAGATCTCGTCTTCGTTAACTTGCGTAGTTTCAGCGTTACCAAGCGAGGTAAAGCCAAAGTTTAATCGAATAATCCGAAGGTTTTAAACCTGGTATAATGGAGGAAGGAATATATATCATTTTCAGATGTAATCAGGTATTCGGACTCTTTTATCGCACGGATTATGGGAAAGGAATCGACGTAAGAAAGAGGAACATTTTGATCAGAGTTTCCTATAAAGACGCTTCTGACTTCTAAAACAGGCTCGTCATTCTTATCGAGTAGAATTGTTTTATGAATCAATGACGGAAATTTTCCACGAGCCTCTATTCTTAACCGTGTGACCGTTTGTCTAAGTGAATTATTATTGATTCTCGGGCTTAGCGTGTCGGGGCAGTCACCCGGAGACTCTTCCTAACTCACTAACCCGAATGGCTATTAGCTTCATCTTCTGATCCTCAGGCCAGAACACTCTAATCCAGTTGAAGAGCAAAGGGGCAATACCATTGGATAAATTATAGCATAAATAATGATTCTTTTCTTCACTTGTCATCTGCGAGGTGCAGTTAAGACATGGGTCGACAAAATTGACGATTGGTGACCTGTCCTGCATATTAAATGTACTAGAATACAAGAAAACAGCTGGCTTTATCGTAAACAAGTTTGACAGAGATAGCCGCTGATCCCGAAAATGTCTTGACTAGGGAATGTGAACCTTGATACAACTGGGACCGCTGTAGAATTCGTCTTGCGTATCCCTTGGGAGGATAAGGCAGGAGGATTGACAATTGCGTCAGCAAGTTTATCAATCCTTATAGCCTCGATTTTGCGGAAAAGTTTGTCGACAAAGGAATACGGCTCACAACGTCTTCCAGATAGTGCATCGTTGGCACCTCTATCCCTTTGTCTGTAAATGTTATCTACGGGTCGATAGGTCCCCGTCTGGACCCCAGCTAGATATTCTGTGTATGCGATAACTCTTGCCCGGCCAGCATGGATACGGAGATTCCTTATATGACGAACCACACTTTCTCTCCTTCCGGACTCCATTCGCAATCCGTGCACGCATAATTCATCTTATCAGACAATTTCTTCTTCTACATTGTTCTTACCGTTCAATATGTTATACATATAGTACGTACCACTCTTCTATCGCCTTTTGCAGAGATGCGCTGCGTTGCGCAGCGTCCATTAAAAATCGCTTAAAATAGGAAATCGATAGCTGAATATTAACCAAAAGATAGCTATCCCATAAAGTACATTCCAGGTGGGAAGGATTGACTCACCTTCTTAAGGCACGAGGGAAGGATAGTATCACAAGGTATTAGTTATAATATTCCCGATAACGAGAAGCATAGCTATGTGATACTTCTTTGGTCATGACATCCTGCAAAAATTGCCTTCTAATTAGAGTTCCGTATGTGACCAAGTCACGTGCAAGCATCTTTATTCTATTAGCTAGTGTAGAATTAATTGGATTTCCTGAGGAATCAAAGTCATCTGCTCCATTAATCGATACATTATAGGGCATACTCCACCCGTAACATTGACGAACAGAAGTACGCATTTGATCTGCAACGGTTAATCCTTTTTCATGAGATGCTATAATATATCCAAAGGTTTTCCCTGCAAATTCTTCCCAGAAATAGTCGAGAAAGTTTTTCATTGCACCAGACATAGATCCATGATAATCTGGAGAAGCCAAGACAAATGCATCAGCCCATTTGATGGCCGTTGTAACTGTATCTAGAACATTTTCGCGATTACCATTAACATCTCGATACAATTCTTCTGACACAGATCCACTTGGATCGTATATAGGCAACCTTACTTCACGTAATTCGAGAACTCGGGAGTCAGATCCATATTTTTTTGCTTCCTCTAGCACCAATTTTAGTGTGTGTGTACTGAAGGATCCTTTTCGCATACTGCCGGCAACACCTAAAACATTCACAATATCGCCTTGATGCATTTTTGCTTGATTGTCACTTTGACTTAGTTTTAAAGGTTGAATTTGAGATTTAATGATATTAATCATAACATATATAATTGAAATTGCCTATTTATAAATAACATGGTTTACAAACTATACAAATCAATAGAATGGTGGGTCCGCATATATTCGAGTGTCATTTTAGTTTATTCCAGTGGAGCATTTCTATAGATAACCTTCTTTCCTTTCTTTTATCATAAACTTGCATACTGCATCGCCCTTGGCGGCTCTATGAGTTGTCTCGATTTCTGCGTTAAGAAGTTTTTCAAATAATTCAGTTTCGATTGAGCATGCTTCCCAATGTTTTTCAGCGATCTGTATAATCGGACAATTATACTCCAGCAAGACATGCTTTCTGCCGCCCCTTGACTCCTTCTTTGACTCAGCCATATACCCTTCCTCGTCTCGAATTCTTGCTAATTCCTTAACCTGTCTGTCAAAATCCAAATCCTTAAGGCGCTTATAGTATTGATCGAAGAGTTCACTCTGACGCTCTCGCAGAACCTTTTCAACGCCTTCCTTACCCATATTTCTTTCGATGAAATCTAGTGCTTGTGTTGCTATTGCACTATACGATTTTGGGAAAACTGTCTTACTTTGACTTGTCAGCCGGTAAATCATTTTTGGTCGGCCCACACGTCCTCTATTTTCAATCGCTTCTACTAGTCCCCTTTGCTGCAATGACGAGAGATGCTTGTGGACTGCCATTCTTGAAATCTTCATTACTGCAGCCAGATCCTCAAGCCCTGCTTGGTGCATGACTTTAAGATAATACAACAGCTTTTTCTTTGGTGCACTGAATCCATCTGCAATACTTTTTAGATTACGTGTGTTTGACATTATTTGTAAATATATGTAATCAGTAACACTAATTTATAAACCATCTGGTTTAGAAAGTTTAAAGCCCTATAAATTCAAACTATACGATTATCATAAGTGTTGTCGAGTCATTATCATTTGATTAGAACAAGCTACACATCGGCCAGACAGACTCCAGTTGACATTACACTTTTCGTGTCACTAGGTACTAGATTATTTTAGACTCATTCTATATAACTACGAGCTTCTTGATTAAGAATGCTCGAGACATTGCAGTGGAGCCTAAATAAAGAGACAAGATTGAGGGCCCAAGGGGGTTTGAACCAAATTTGACGCAATTCAAGGCCCGAGGCCGACCGGTTATGAGCCGGTCGCTCTACCAGGCTGCACGAAACAAATTATAATGACAAAACTTAACACATTAATCTGTTCACCAACGGGATAAATGGGATTGAGACAGAAAGCTTCATGGCCTAGTGTTCGAACTCCACATAGAGTAGCCGCAACCGCTCCATAGCAAGTTCTTGTTACGACCTATTCACACCCCCCCTTGAAAGACTGAAACCACTCAATAGCACGTCATCATAGAATTAATTAAAGAATCGGTATGCGTGCACTGGAGATAATATTCCCATGAAATGTTTACTGATATCACCGCTAGTAACTAGCGAGCGAGCGAGTCAAGAGCGAGAGTGAAGACATGTTATAAATGTGGGGGGGTTGTCGACTCTTGGCAGAAAGCATTTTCAGCAAGTTCTCGCTATGAATAATACCCACCCCCCCTTGAAAAACTGAAACCACAAGCCACTCTAGAAATCAATTATGAATAATTCCATGAAATATTTTCTGATATCACCGCTAGCAACTAGCGAGTGAAGATATGACTACTTCCCACTTCAATAAATGGGAGGGGGTCATCGGATCTTGGCCCAGAAAGCATGCACAGCTTTCGACCGGTCTCTATTTCACCGAAATTTTTCTCTTTTCCATTTTTCCAGCAAGCCGTTTCTGTGGGACTTTCAAAAATAATTCTATATATAGAGAATGGCAACTTTGCAGAATTGAGTCATCGATATTTTAAACGGGTATACCACCGCCACCGACGCAATCAACCCCATAGACAATAACACAGTCTCCGCAAGCAATACACCCGGCTTCTAGAGATTTCTAACAAATTGTAGAAATTTTAGATTCGAAGATGAGAAGAATGGTGGCTTTAATGTGAGTTCTGAACTACATGATTAAACCATTGAATTTGCCTTATTGGGTCGTTCAGTAAGCCGTTCAACACTGTTCAATTAAGTGTTACACTGTTCATTTAAGTGTTTGACATTTTCTTCGTTCAAAATGAAAATTACTAGAATTAATGGTTCTATGCACTTCTTTCACTCACAAGCGCTTTAAGACTTTAGGGGTTTTCCATCTGAAGTATATTTTGTAATCTTTTTTGCTGGGCTCGCTTCGTAATCTTCACGATTAATAGTTTCTTGTGTTTTATGAAGATCATTGCTTGATGCAGACGGGTCTAGGCTAAAAATAGAATATCTTGTATCGCTCTTCATTTGAGTCGATGGCGATTTACCGTCGCTACTTGCCGGACTCAACGACCTTGAAGTTGCGTTTCTTATAACTCTTTGATCAGAGAAAATTCTTGAACCAATACCCGAGAATTTCTCGCTATTGTATAGAGACGATGCTTTTACAGATTTTACTTTAGATGTGAAAATGTTAAATCTACTATTCTTGTTAGCTGCTCCGATTGACTTTACAGGTTTAGTATTCTCACTGCATACATAACGCTCGTCCACTACTAAGATATGTTTTCTACATAGCACCATGCCACAATCATCGCATACAGCGAATGTCTTTCGTACTTCGGGTTTACGTAGTAAAGAAGATGATAAATAGTCTCTAGAGCAGAATTCTATCTCGTCAAGCAAAATTGTTTTTGAAGCTGCCATTGCTTGTCTAGTGTAGCGACAATCTTTAAATTGAATAGTTGTAGACCATTTCGGAACAAATATCAACAGTGATCCACTAATTATTACTTCATGGTGTTTTGACTTTGTATCTTCAACTACTTGTTCCATTACGATTCTCTCAGCGGCGCTTTGATGTATTCGAGCTTGGCTGATTTCTAATGTGTATTCACCGGTCTGCTTCATTTTATGATACAACTGAACCAGCAGATACAACTGAACCAGCAGATACAACTGAACCAGCAGGGACACAAGGTTTGACTATTCCACAAGGATTGACTCCACAAGAATTAGTAACACTACTTCAATCACAAGCACAACAAGGAGGAATGCCAGGATTATCAGAAATATCACAAGCACAACTTATCATAAATCAAAATCGAGGTCAGCAAGTGAACGAGGCCATTGCACAAAAAATATCAGAAATAAACGCATTACAACTGACTCCACAAGAATTAGCAACACTATCCCCAGAAGAAATTGAACAGAGAAATTCACAAATTCAATTACAAGTTATTGCCCTTCAAGATCTAGTTGATAGGCGGAATCAGGTCCTAGAATTATTATCAACACTTCCAGCCCGCAGTAGTGATATTCGGGATCAAATCATTGGGAACCTTCGATAGCAGAAAGCGCAAAATTAGTTGAAGCGCCCTGTTTCGACCATCTCACTATCATTTTCATTACTTCTAGCGCCAAAACTGCTATGCTCCTAATCAAATACAATCTAGTCAATGCATTTGAGGGCAAAGGTCTAAAAGTATACTTAACAGTAGAATCAAATCAAAGACCACAATGGGAAAGCCATTTTTGATACCATTAGTAAGTGCATTCTTGGAGAACTGGAGAATTGAATAGGACAGGCTATCTTATCATTGGATTTGTTGGCGTGACGTTCCTCTTAGGATTGCAGTTGAAACAAGGGGTATATGGTCAGTCACTTATAGAAAATATTTCAAGCGGAAATGGCAGTATGATTAGGGACAATACAAATGAATCATTGGCGGATCAGGTTCTAGACTCAAAATCACTAATGCTAGGCATACCTGACCGGGCCGAAGAGAATAACACAGTGGGTCAAATGATTGATGAATGTGGAATAATCAAGCCTAGTAGTGGGATGGAAGAAAATGAGGAAATGGCAGAGTGTCAAAAGAGGATTCTTAATAAAACAAACACTACCACCGAAACTACAGGAAGAAAGTAAAGATGATAAATGGAGGAACTTTTTCAATCCCTATATTTTTGCTTCTACTTACTCCATATGTTTATGCTAGAGGACCTAGGCTAGATTATGATGAGGCCTTTCAAGACATAGAAGGTGCTACAGAATGTTGGGTTGATGGATACGACGCAGGCTTTGCAGGAGTATATGATAGAGAAAGGGCAGAAGAATGTAACGAGATTCCTGGAGACCAATACAATGCATCCTGGAAATATGGATGTGACGACGGAGGATATGGCGAGTACATCAAGATATATTCAGACGTTAGAATTGATCATGATATCCTAGAGAATGCAAATAGGGGCGAATGCTGGATGGATATAAAGCAGGACAGAAAAATGACACATACGACTTTGAAAGATCTGGCGCTTGCCACAAGTAAAGTAGCCTCTATAAATATGGCTTTATGCTTGCATGTGAAGAACCAACAAGCGAGGAAGTATGCGAATCATATATACAAAGAAACCTCTTTCACGTCCACGTCCTAGGTTAGACGAAAATAGATGAGTAGATATCCCTGCAGATACTGCAACCGTCATCATTGAAGTTGTAGGGCCTATTGCAGACCTAGAAGAACGCATTCTGTCAGAGAAACACTCGGAAGAATGTCTAAGTCAAGTCTTTTGTGTGTTCGTTCGACGATTCATATGAATACGTACTGTACACAAAAAAAGAAGTTTTTAGCCTCAACAGTTTTGTCCTTCGTCTCCACACAAGCCGGCTATTACTTCGCTTGGGTGATCAGGGCCATCGCCTGGTAAGGCATTAGCTAACCCATCACGTCCCTTCTTATTATCTCCATCATAAGGGGGTTCTCCAGCGGCTCCACCGGCCTTCGAATGATCTCCCATACTCCCTTCCGGGAATGACTTGTCTTTTGCGTTTTCCGATGTTTCAGAGCCCATCAAATTTTTTCGTATGGTCGCCTGTGCTACAGGGCTACATTGGAGGCAATCATTGCAGTAGCAATGGCTCCCACAATTAGTCCCATAAGTATAGTCTTTTTCATCGTAGTCTCTTGATATGGAGAAGTCCTTTAAAAGCATGCCTTATATTCATTGTTTGCATTGCGAACACTAATGCCAGAACATCATCGATAGTCTAAATGCAATAAAGCAGCATCAGGTGATCGGGTTGCTCGTTCAATCTTTAGAAAATCAATGGCAAGTCGCGAATCCCTTCAAGAGGATCTTCCTTGTCATCAGTGCTCATAAAGCCCGAACCAGTCGCAAACCAGTCCCAAACAGCGGCAAGTGGAATGATCGTGTTGGGGCGTCCCTGCTCACTGGTGGTATCGAAGCCGAAGACAAATACCCTAAACGGATGCCATGCGTCTCTTCCAAGGATCCGCAAAATGATTCTGCATCCCTGCAAATCGGATTCGGTAAATGGAGTCCTAACGTCCCTAGCGTAATAGTTTGCGCTACTTTTCTCTAAATCGGCTTGAGGGGTATCGTTGTATTGCTCTCTAAAAAGCTCTGTACCATCAGATCCCCGAATCTCCAGTTCGATATCATCATCTGTGCCGTCATTATCATTTGGGCCCGTACTGATTACAAGAAGCACCCTCCGAATCTCTCTACCCGAACGGACAAGCCGAATGGGCGTTGTCAGGTGGCCCTCACTGTTATCTGTGCTCAACCAAACATCAAGATCCGTCTCAATGGCGAGAGGGACGGGTACTTGTGACCTATCGTCTGTCCTTCCAAAAAGAAACACATTCTGTGGTGCCCAGGCATCATCGCCTCGGATGCCCAGTCGGATGGAAGAATCCGTCAAGAGGTTTGTATCAAATGAGTCGATTTGTATCGGCAGCGTGAATCCTGCATTGCCTTTTTCCGTATGCCCGTAAGAGTTAAGGGGCTCCTGAAACGCTATATTCTGATCTAGGATATCACTGCCGTTGACGTTGATCGTTAGATTTAGGCTGGACTCGGTCCCGGCGTCTTCCTTATTATGCCAGGTTTCAGTTGCCATGAAGATCCGATTGATTATAGCCAACTATTCTTACCGCCTTTAAGGAATAATAGCCTGTTTCCTGTTATCTTTCGCATACGCACGTTTTTCTAACTCGGAGAGCCCAATTGATACTATAGCCATAACCAACGTTGCCGCAAATGCTCCAACTAGCGCTGTTACTACAACTGAGTCCCGTTTATTATGTAGGAATTTCATGTAATAAATATATACTAACTAATAGAAATAGACCAGTCAGGGTTGCTTCTGATTGGTATAATAACCTGTTGAACCTTATACGTAGCTTATGATTTCTACTAATTTGAGCTTCCAAATTTTTCGCTCGCTATCTTATTAGTGCCAGAACGTTAATGACAATCTAAATGCATCAAGCATTCATTATATTACGTTGCTTCTTTGTCAAGAATATACTCGTCTTTATAACTACTATACGCAGAGCTGTAGCCAACTAACCGATATTAGAAATAAGAACCAGTCTTAATATTGGCGGCCATAATACCCGGGCTGGAGGGTATCAATAATCAACCCCAGAGTGAAATCATCCAGTTTTGTTAGGGAAAGAAACAATCAAATATACTTTCTGAAACGGACTGAGCCAGGATGTAGACCTATAAACATGGACCCAAAAAAAGGGACAAGATTGATTGGAGCCAAACGGATTCGTATGAAATTTCAACCGTGTCCTAATTTTATGGTCTACAAGCAGAATTCCTTTTTCTGTATTTTAGACTAAAAGAAATACCATAGCTGTCAGTAGATAATGTATTTTAAATCCCTTGTAATGCCTACATTGGTTACTCAACAAATTATAAGATTGACACATGTAGATTATATTCTGATCCGTATCATGATAATTCATAATCATAATCTAGTGCCTATTAGCCTCTAATCCTTTCATTTGTCTCATGATCGTAACTCCCTAAGAGAATTACGAAGATTATTCAACTCCTTTTCTCTAGCGGCCTCCTGCGCAACCTCTATTCTTTCTAACGATTCTTTCCGTTCATCTCGTTTGCTTTCGAGTTCTTCTACATCGCCTTCTATTTTCTTAGCCCTTAGTTGACTAGTATTGTCTAGATTAGTTTTGAGAGTTTGTAGATCTTTTTTTCTGCCCAGAATATCTCTTTCTATTTGCTCTATCTCGTCATAATATTGGCGCAAATCTTCATCTGGGAATCTTTCCTCCATAGTTCTGTCAAATTTTTCTAGATTCTTATAAAGAATTTCATACCTTTGAGTTCTTCGCTTGTCAACCTTGAAGTAGGTATAACTAATCTGTGATGCCACAAGGCCGAATCCGCCGATCAATAACCAGAATAATGGAGAGATGAAAAAACTAATGACCAGTTAGTACATAGTACTCAATCCTGTTTCTGTCGAATCTGGTACCATTTGCACAAATTCCATATAAAAAGTTTCGATAGTTGAGCTAGTCTTCCCGGTATCATCATTTATAACAATTGAATCAGTTGCGTTCCATAGAAAAATGAATCCTACAGCTGAAACAGCTCCTAAGAATGCCAGATATATAATGACTAATTTGGAGCTACGTCGGAGATTATTGTTCCAAGCGAACCTAGACATCGAATCAATTAGCTCTCTCTTGCAGACTCGTTCTAACATCTGGCCTCTTTCCACTGCTCCAAAGACTCCAGTTTGATACTCCATAAGTTCTTTGCAATGTGCTAACATGTTCTTATGTTCCTTTGAGAATGGTACTGGGATAACAAACATATTTTGCTGTAGAAACTGCAAATCATAAACAGATGGATATTGCTTCTTGAAGTAAGCGATTTGCTTTATTCAAAAGTTCCTTTAACTCTGATTCCCTTTCGTCTGGACCAGACATAAAGCCGCTTAAGGAATGATCAGAATTTTAAAGGTTCGCAAGTGGGATTTAGTTGCTGAGCGGTGATTGTTAAGACCAGCGTCAAAAGCTAAATACTTCGATCATGCATGATAGTAGCAGAAGCAGTAGCATGGTTAGCATAGACCCAAAAGACAAGACATACAACCCTTAGTTTAAGAAAGTTGATGTAGATACATTCCGCGCTATGTGACCATTACTTATACTGGTTTACAATATACGCAAATGCAATGACGGTTATTACTTGCTACTAGAGGATATCCTGATCTTGAAGATTTTCAATAAGTCGTCAAATCAATGGAAATAAAAAAGGGATTGTGGGATTAGCTATACGGCAGTTCTTGGGATATCTCTTAATTGAGGAAGTATATTTGCACAAATCAGTATTTGATATCCCCCAAAGAACGAGTATCCGTTCAGCGCCAGATCTTTGTATCTTCATAGTATATCCACCTACTTCATTAAATGTCTGATTTCTTGCTTCAAATTCTGTAAACTCGCCTGTCTGATAAAGATTCTGGCCAGTAGCATTGTCTTTTACTACTAGATTATGTTCGTGTCCGGCATCACCATTGTGTTTTTTGATGTTTCATGACAGGTTTGACAAAAAAAATGGTAAAATAAAAACCATTGTTTGCAATCCTTTAGCGCTCAGCTCTTGTCAAGAAGCATTGACTTTTTTATAAATGCGATTACTATACGTGTCTGCATGAGACTTATTCGTCTGTATAGATATTTCATAGACAATATGATGCCCTTTAGAGCGCGTCGTATTTTGTTCTTAGAACCAGGACATAATTTTGTTCCCAAAGAAGGTAAATCAAGATGAGAATAGAAAGATTGAGCAAATAAAAAGTGTTCGATCTAAAAAAAATAAATAATAATAGTCCTAGGTCATTGGATGCTATTGATTTCGAAAATACTTTATATTAGTTAAGCCTATTTTGTATTTATCTGTTAGTTTGGAAATCCCATGAAGTGGTGATAAATTATTGTTATTTCTAGAGATCGAAAACTAAAGCTACATCTATTAGACAATGCTAATCTATTCTTGGATTTATATGACTTTGGTAGTAAAGAGAATATAAAAATCCCAACATATCATTTTATTTCTGAGATTTCTTGGCTCCAGTAGTTATCACTCTATCTATTAGATTACTATATTAGTTGTAATTTTCCAATGCGAGAATAATATAACAAGCTCTTATATAAGACAAGTTGTAGATGTACATCGAACTTTTAAGAAATGCCACATCGTCACTCTCAACGTGCCCATTCGACTAATATTAGTGATAATAGTGGCATACTTCCATTATCATTTGATGTTGTGTTTATTCTTTCAAATCTGGGGGTAAAGTATTCTATTTATAGCTCAAAGGAAGATTTTGATTCAACACGCATTTATGGCGTAAAAGATATCAAAAGTGCATCAAATGAAGATTTATCATTTTGTTCCTTAGATGATGCAGAAAAGGCAATTATGACTATTTCCAAATCAAATGCTAAGGTGATTATTTGTCATCAATCGCTAGAGAACCTAGTTTATCCCAGATCCGGAAAGCAACAGTGTTTGATCTTTGTAAAGAATCCGAGAATGGTTGTTATGAAAATTATAAACGAAATCTATTATTCTCCTTCTGGAAATAGAAAGAAGAGAAATCATCTGAATAAGAAGGTTATGGCAGCTCCTCCAACATCATCCATATCGAAATCGGCCAGAATAGGAAAGAATTGTTCTATCGGTGACTTTACCAAGATAGGGGATAAATGTATAATAGGAGATAACACAATTGTTGGAGATCGTGTAATAATAGAACAGAATACCAGAATTGGCAAGGATTGCATCATACAGCCTGGAACAGTTATTGGAGCAGATGGCTTTGCATATGAGAGGTTGGAGGATACTTTGGAGCTGCAAAGATTTCCACATATTGGAGGAGTAGTTCTAGGCAATAACGTAGAGATCTGTTCTAATTGTTCTATAGCAAGGGGTTCACTTTCTGATACAATAATTGGGGAGGGAACTAAGCTTGATGCTCTAGTACATATAGCTCATAATGTAGAAATAGGAAGACATTGTGCCTTAACAGCGGGGACTATTATAGGAGGAAGTACTAGAATTGGTGATATGTGCTGGACTGGTTTGAATTCAACTATAAAACATAAAGTAAAGATTGGAAATAAGGTAATCATTGGTAGCGGCGCCTCTGTAATAAATGATATTGATGATGAGGATATAGTTGCAGGAGTTCCTGCAAAATCAATAAAGCATAAAGTTAGATCTAATCAGCTATTTCTGATGGCAGGGCAACAGAGTCGTATCAAGAACAATCTTAAAAGAGATACAGACAATAATAATACCATCAGTATAGAGGAGTAGAAACAAACTGTTTGTACTTCCTAGAGAGATACTAGCAAACTTTGTCCAACTGCGGTATTCATGCTACAATATCTCGAATCTGAATATCTGAATGGACATGAGTAGATTGTAAGGAATGTCAGCCACCCTTTTGAATCATCACGAAAATGATGAGGAAGATAGTGATAAATTTAATCCCCCATGTTATAAATATTACAAAAATACTCAAAAAGATGCCGTTATCTAGTACATTATCCGTTTTTTCGTTCCCATGGAAATACAATCCACTTCTTATGGTCCAATATCTCTCCGATATATTCCTCTCTACCACTACCGTTATCTGCGAATCTTCTTATGAGAAAGGCAAAATCACAATCAAATTTTCCTATCTCATTGGAGACAACAGAAAATGTATTTCCAGTATCGTAAATATCGTCGACTACAAGATATTTTCTGCTTTCGGACAATGAAGGCATCTCCTCTCTATGTAGTTTTTTACATCTAATGGGTATAAATAAAATATGATTAATGTCAAGTTCACGTGCAATTAATCTTGCTGGAATGATTCCCCCATTAGTAATTCCCAGAATAGCGTAGTACCTTTTGTTCGACCTTACTATTTCATTTGCAACTCTTTTTATTAATAGTTCTATTTGTTCCCAACTATAGTACTCTTCTGGGAAAGTATATTCATCTATCTCTTCTGATTTGAACTCCATTTACTATTCAGCCTCCAAGATTAATAATAATGAGGATGATATTTCCGAAGATGATGATAATAATATCAATTGCAAAAGGAAGAGATAACAGCAACAACCAGGCTATCCTGGCTAGTTACTTATTATAAATCATACGTGATCTATCCAAATTTTGGTGATTGCTGAACAGTATCATTTGGTAAGGCATATAGTGAGAATCTAGATAGAATGACAAATGCAGCAATAGATAGCGGAATAGCCATATCCACCGCGATCTGGTTCAGCAAGCATGGTTTCATGAAATTGACAGTGAATATCTGAAGGCTCAAATTTCAAACCTATAAAGCGTAATTCAGTCACTTCTTCAGGTTTGGCTTATCCTATTTGGATGATTTAGCGCTTTACTCTGTAATTGCGTAATCTTATTTTCCATCTGTTCTGTTCGTATCATCATCAATTCCTATATTATATACGCTGTATTACCTTCTTGCAAATGCGTAGCGTCCAAATGGTCAGTTAAACTATCTACCATCTCATCGCAGAATATGCATTTTGCATGTTTACCTTTGCCATTTATATGATCTATTTCAACAGATTACTTGTTCACATATATAATACATTAAATGCGTTAAAGAAGAGTACCTGAGCTCTTATATAAGTAAACTGCAATAGCAATATTCATAATGTCTAATTGGCAAACTGAATTAACAACAGGAATACAAGATTTTAGAAGAAAGTTTGAAGGTGCTGAGGAACATGTTGGAAATAGACCTATGGTAAAACGGGAATATGACCAAGCTTTAGCAAGGTTGAGAGAGGCAGAAGTAGCTGTTTCTGCTTTT
>JAATVR010000263.1 GCA_014523665.1 Nitrososphaerales archaeon TH526 | reverse complement strand
TAATATCGAGAAATTGTTCAGGTTACAATACAAGTATTATACTTAGATAGGAGTTCATAATTGAATTCTTTGTTAACACTGAAAAGGCAGAACGGCTAGGGAGAAATTCTAGCTAAACCCTTGGCCTTCTACAGTTGTAAGAGCATGTTTTTCGGTGCAATGGCAGTGGGGGGTTGGAGTGAAAACCACTGCCAAATTGCAACTCTATACGACAATAATATTTTCGGTTCCATTGTACTTAAGAGTTTTGCCTAAAAATGTCATAATTACCCCATGATGGTTAAAAGATATAATCTCCCCTAAATCAGGGAAATGATATTTGCCAGTCATTTTTAGACGTTGTTGTCAATTCTCCAAATTCTCAGGGATAACTATGTTCCGTAACACCTTTTATGATTATCTCTATTATAATATATAACTAAAATCGGCATAAAGTTCACAGCTAGGTAGAGCAATGGATCATTCCTCTGTTCATGGTGATCAATAGGCCCTACCTAAGCTGAATCAATTCTATACATTATTATATAATTCATACTATGTACTAAGAATAGTAATTTAATAGTATTTAATGCAAATGCTGACACTTTAAATCCATTGTTATCTATCGCTGCTTTAGGTTAGGGTTTTTTTGATTAGAACTATTGCATCTGTGTTTAGATAAAACGGACTCAATTGCAATAGCAATTGATAAAGCTGTTAAATTACTTTTATCTTTTACGTTTTGATGAGGCGGTTTATTTCCTTTAACATTTCCTCATTTCCAATAGGTTTATGAATAAATAGACTTTTATCTAATGCGCTATATTCCTTCATTCGGAATTCCTTATAATACAATTCGCTGGCTGTTAGGAAGCATACCTTGACTTTCTTATCTTTCTTTCGTATTTCCGTGTATAATTCAAAGCCATCCATACCTGGCATCTTAATGTCAAGGATAATCAAGTCGTAATAATCTGTTTTGAAATTTGATAAGGCATTCCTTGGGTCGTTAAATGTCTCAACTTCAAATCCATGGTACTCTAACGACATTCTGTAAAACAAAGTAAGATCAGGTTCATCGTCAACGACCATAATTCTTTTCATTTTTGTTTCTTCGTTCATTAGCTAGAACCTATCCATCTTCCTTCCTTGAATCCGTTCTTAATGCCAAAGGTAGAGTAAAACTGAAAACTGTACCTCTTCCCTCTATTGAATTATTCTCAGCCCAAATCCTACCCCCGTGAGATTCAATTATGTTCTTAGAAATATAAAGACCTAAACCTGTGCCTTGTTGTGATCTAGTGACAAACTTTGAAAATAGCCTTGGTATGATTTCGGGGTTGATACCTATACCAGTATCTCTTACAGTAACTACAACTTCATTGTTGTCACCATTAGTAACTATGTTAAGTGATATATAGCCGTCATTTGTAAATTTCATAGAGTTACTTAAGAGATTTGAAATAACCTGGTTTATTCTTTCCCTATCTGCTTCCACAATTATGGCATGACTAATGTTGGAATCGTCATTATAGATTAATTCAACCCTATCATTAGTATTGTTTTTAATCCTCTCTTTGTAATCCTCAATAATGGTGAGTATTAAATCGCAAATGTTAAATCGTTCCTTCTCTAGTTTTAATGTCTGACTTTCAATCCTTGTTGCATCTAAAATATGCGCAGAAAGTCTTTGCAGTCTAATAGCGTTTCTGGTTATCACTTCTATTACCTGATCTGTCCTTTCTGGATAGTATTTCAATAAACCACTCATACCAAGAATAGCCTGTATTGGGGTTTTCAGCTCATGAGCTGCTATACTAATAAACTCTTTTTGCATTGTATCTGCTTTCTTTAATTCTTCGACCAGCATGCGATCATTCCACAATAGTTCAAAAACTGACTCGAAGGAGTCCACGGTCGTTCTTCTATTAGAATATACAACTAGCCCGATCGCGTCTGAGAATTTATCAGCTCTTGGCTTCCTGAGCTCTGCTCTAAGAAACTTTTCATGATCTATGATGTACATGCCATATGGCGAGATATTGCCATCAAGTATTCTAATATCTGGTGCATTCTCCAATATTTTTTTCTGAATTTCTGAATTCTCGTCGGACAATGGACAGATAATCTTTACCTCCGCTCCATTCCTAGATGCTTTCAACAAAGAATCAACTATTCCAAGTCTGTTTATTCTTACCAAAGCCTTATCGTTAGGAAGAAAGATTAACGCCTTTGTCCTTACAGACTTTGTCATATCAATAAGGATCTGGCTTGCTTTTTCGTTGTCAGTAATAATTTTATAAAATTCGGCTTCAATTCCTTCATCAATTTCTTGTATTCTATCTGTTGCTTCAATTCCATTGTCCCATAATTGTTGAAAAACAGAGGAAAAATGCTTTAGATATTGGGGTTCATTGCTTAATAGAAGGCTTTGAACAACTTTTCCATTCTCCATCTTCTCTATTGTTACGGCTATTTTCTTGTCCGAAATACCAAAACTCATTGGAGGTAGATTTCCTACGTGTCTAATCTTAATCCCGGACTCCAGATATAGTTTAACTAACTCGAGATTTTTATTATCTATACTGGTAATATATCTGAGACCTTTATGTTCCCCTCGCCTCTGTTTGTCCAGAAGCTTTTTCTTTATGTCAAAGAAGTATCTATGGCTATATTGCATGCCACCTGAGGTCAGACAGGTATCAAGTTGATTTGAGCTAGCAGTGAGAGAATAAATCTCTCTTATAATCTCATCTGAGTTATCTATTATTACAGTATCGCAATGTACAATTCCTTCTTCGATCTCTCGTATCCTCTGCTCTGCAGGGATGGTTTTGCTCCACAAGGTTTCAAAAACGTACTTTTGATGTTCGATTAATTCCTTTACATTGCTATAGATGATCTGCGCTGCTGGCTCTCCAGCTTCATGGAAGGTAGCAGGAGCAAGGTATCCAGATTCACTAATGTAAAAATTTCCCTTGATTCCCTCTAAATGTCGAAGCTCGTCAACCATCGCTAGCATTTGTTTGCAATAAGAAATGTTATCTTTATTAATTTCAGTAGCGTATCTCAGTTTGACACCTCTCTTTCTCGCATCAAGGAACGCTCTCTTCAATAGCGCAATGTCAATTGCTAATGAAGGGCGAGTATAATCAACACAGGCATCGATTTTGCATCTAGTTTGGTACAAGAACTGTAATACTGTGTTCATTACGTTATCAATTCCATAGAAAATCTCGGTGCTCTCCTTAGTCATCTTTCTGTCATCTTCTGAGAACTGGAAGGTGCCAATCTCGATGCTATATACTATTTTGCCCTATATAAGGAGATTTGTGTCTATAAAGGCCTACTTTTAGCCCAGATTTGCCATATTGCACTCTTTTCAGGATCTATGAATTGAAATTCTTTAATATCAAATGCGCTCTGTTTAATAATACCACAAACAATTTAAGCTAACAATAATAAAATCGACCCTCCTATTAACAACCAAATCAAGTAACGTTATTGTCAGATTAATAATAGCTATTAATATCGTATAGCACTTTTAGGAGATAGCGTGATGGATTAGTAATCTTTAATAATTATGACTAGTTACCTTTCGATGAAAATGTCAACTGTAGATCACTGTTCATGTAACCATACTGAAGAACAATGCAAAGAAAATAGTTGTATCTGCTGTACGCACTAGCGGTCGATTCATAGCAGTATCCATAATGCTATAAAGCTTAGGAAAGCCATTACCTTTTATGATATTTTGATCTTAATAAGAAGCGGAAGGTCTGCTTAGTACAAATATCATTTTTGATATGCTTTTACTTTTTACTCATCCAAGTAGTGATACTAGAAAACCGAAGATATCTAACAAATTATTGTTAATTAACAATTATCATAGTAACAGAGCTTACGTTTAGCTAAAACCAAATATCAGCAGCAACTTTCACAGAAAATCGTAGAGCTTTTTAGTAGTTGTTTGGTTTATGCTATAACTCATCTAAGAGGGTTAAATTTAGGATAGACTAAGTGTTCCAATAATATCAAGTATGCTTTGAATTATTTGAGCATGATCTTTTTCTTTCTTTTCAATTGAAACTCTCAGGATGTGATTGTCATCCAAAGGAAATGATGCGAGTTTTATTTTCTCCCTCTCGGTAAAACTATAAATTGCTTTACCGAAGATATCATCAAAATCTTTTCGCATTTCAGTCATCAGGGCGAACTGAACATAAAGTTTTGAAGAATCATCCTTGTCCTCTAGAGATTTCATATCCGGCCTCATTCCTCCAGCTACCAATCTACCCATCTTAGTGATTACACCCGCAAAGCGTATATGCTGATTAATTGAGTATATCTTTTCACATAATTCATGTAGCCTTACATCAGACATCAGTTATCATCGATAGGTATAATGAAAACCAGTTAATAAGGTACATTTCTCACTACACCATAACAACTAGGCGCAATCATAGTACGAAGATTCAGCATTATTTATTTTACTTCCAGCCATTTGACAAACTTCAATAGAAGGCCATATCTCTCAGAATTAGAATTCGCTTAATCAATCAATCAATCAATTTCCATGTTTTTCTTTAAGTTAAATATTATCTATATCCAAAAATAATGTCAACCAATTCTAATTGGGCCAGATTGTGGTAATCATTTCTAGAATTACTATCCATACTGTCTACATCCACAAAGTGTAAACCAACTTAATAATAGCCAATATCTTAAGTAGGCTGGAGCGAGTGAAGTGATCATACTACTTCTACCAAGTAAATAGACTTGATATCTTTTTTTAGTGCTGCAGACTTTCAAGAGTTTGAATGACCGGATCAACTCGGCCAATGGAATATACTGAAAGCCGAGCTAGGAATGAAGATGATGATTGACAATTGCGTTTTCTACTATTAGGTAGTATGAATGTCTAGTTTTTAAAATCTATTGTTATTCAACGTGAGTCGCAAACGTCACTGATTCAGGAGCTATTGGATTAAAGAGAATCCCATAAACAGGTATTTCTATTGTATATTCTCCTTTAGTAGGAAAGGTAAAAGGTATAGTTACAATACTCTCTGCAGTATGTAATGGTATTCCAGCTTGACCCGTTAGATTAGAAGCCTGAAATATTGTCTTATTAGTGCCGGCTTCACTAATTATCATGTCATAATCTATATGCGGTTGTATCTCTTCGGTATTAGGTTTGAAAAATGATACTTTCAACTGAGTCTGTTGATTAGATTTAATCGGAATTGGGGAAGGTTCGAGTTTTATAGTTAAACTTCCTCCATCAGTAAGTCTTGTCAATGGCGATGAAGAATTAGACGCGTTTTGTGCAAGACCCGCAATGCTGACGGTATCGATTGTAGATGCTGCAAACAATGTGACTACGATAGCTGCAGTAAGAGTAACTCCAATCGAAAGGAATTTCATGATAATGAAATTAATCGATTATATACAATATAAAGCATTTTCATTTTCCTAATTTTACAAAAAATATCGTTGCTCTCAAGATCGTGGAATAGATATATCACCCAAAAAGTATTATAACACATATAATCTGTGACAAGTTTGTAGCTAATTTTGCCCGAGCATGGAGAATATGATCCGAATTTAAAGAAATGGTTTTGTAGCTATTGGATGGCCGAAGACGAATGGATGGACCTACACCATTATTTTCCTGCAAGTAAGTTGGAAGATGAGAAGGAAAAAAATGATGATGATGATGAGCTTTGAGAGCAGTAGGAAAGGCATTAAATTCTATTTTTCTTGAATGTAAAGCCCGAAAAAGAAACTAAACTAATTACTGTTTCTCTGCATAATTACTATTCGTCGTTTTATTAGGAAAAGATAAGTTTCAAATCTCAAACTTGCGGGTTAGTTTGGTAATAATTGAGTAAAAAAGTTATCATTGCCACTATTTTACATACTAATTACGGAATAAAGAAATAACCTTTGTGAAGGTTAATACATACGTCTTCAACGTAGGATAGTCAATACATGCGTAGATTGATGGATGAGTTGAAAATGGAAGATGGAAAACTGAATGTCAAACTAGAAGAGTCCCATGGAGACCCAAACAAAATGAAAGTAGCTCTTGAAAAGAAAATTAATCTTTACAACTCTTTCCTCAAGGAAGACTACCTTAGTGATCTGGACAGGCTTAGTTTAGAAAATAAAAGAGAGTGGGCTTTATGCCACAATTTAATATTAATAATGGGCAAAGAAACTAGCAAGAAAATAGCAGACCTCACTAGACGTGTATATAAACTAGAAAAGGCAGTTCAGGATAAATAATAATAGTTTAGTAATACTTTGTCTACGTTAGAAAACTTGTTCTGCATTTGGTTGTCGTGGTGGAGGAACAAAATTGCTATTATTGTTTGCATTTTGGACGCTCCATGTTTACATTGTATATTCTTCCGGTATTAGTCTGCATTAATCTCTAATCCTCCCTTAACTCTGCAAATTTCCAACCCGTAATTAGGACATGATATGTAATTAATGTAATTAATGCAGAGTATTGGAGCGAGAATCAGATATTGCAAGGAGCCTATAATATAATAAACGCCGTGCAGATGAGCATACTAGTTCATGAATAGAGTATTTATTGTGATAGTGATGGTGATGATTGTCTTTGCTGCTGTTGTAGTTCTAGTTAATTCTGTTAATGCAGTATCAGCACAAAACATAACTTGCGATCTTGCATGTCAAGAAGCAATCATAAATGAGGCAGATAGTGATGATATTGTAGATCGAATGATGAAGGAATGTGGGTTACTTCAGCCAAACATGAATGCAACTAATGTGGAGTGTACAGATAGGATATTGGCAGAAAACACAACAGGAAATGAATAACGAGTTTGCATATACATCTATCATAATTGTATGCATTGGCGGCGGACCCATTCAATTTTAATTGTGCCTTGCTTTGTGGGTTACGTGTTTGGTCGGTTACCAACACATTGAGAACTTAATATTTCTGTCTGAAACTAACATTTAGTTAAATGATCGCTCATACTCAATAGGAGGAACGAAGGAGCAGGTATGATTGTCATGACTATCCCGATCTCAGCCTTCATTTTGATCGTGTTTTTGCTCAGTTTTCTGTGACACTCCGTTACGATGTGATGTGACGATTGTGCACAACAATACTTTGAAATTGAGAGTATCTCATCCTATTCACCTCTCCACCGCAATGGTGAAGCTCTACAAAAACTAATTTCTACTTCTACATTGGCAATTTTTTTGTAGCTTGAGGTTCCAAATATGATCTAAGTTATATTTATGACTAACATGTTAATGTAAGAATATATGGTTGAAGATAAGGAAGACGAACCAACTTCATCTGTAGTAGCAGAAAATCCGATTTTCGTCGAGCAGACGCCTGCGATAATACCACAGGAACAAAACTTGCAGGAAGAAAACTTACAAGAACAAAACAAAGAAGTTGAAGAATCACAAGAAAAATCTGGGATTAGCAAAAAGAGGCAGAAAAGGAGGCGAGCGATTACATACTTATCACATATATCAAAACAGGTAGAGAAGAATGGAAATCAAATTGATAGAATAACAACTTTGATTCAATCTTTACAGAAACATAGGCAGGCCAGTATTGCAACAGGACTGGGACTAGGACAGTCTCAATCACAATCAATAAAACAGATTAAATCACAACTTGGTCAGCTACAAAAGCAGGTATCGCGGGTTCAAAAAGATGTTCAAAAGTTGAGAACGGCATCTGCAAAAAAAACAAAATTTAGAAAATTGAGTTCCATCACTGCTACTACCACCGTCAAACCTAAATCCAGAATGGGCAAAAAGAACAAAGCACTTGCTAGCACTAGGCGTGGAAAGCGGAGGATCAAGAAAAGGTAAATTGCATTACATCTATTATTTATAGGCTCAATGAAGAAAAAAAGTTATCTAAAAAGCTAGTGAACTGTAGATTAATTGGGTATAGGTTGTATAGGTTGTACATTCAAGTGATCTTACCCTTGCTCATATATGGATAATTCATTGTATCTATCAGTCTTACTTTGAGTTTGACTTTTTTGTCTTTATCAAATACGTAGATTGTTGTCATGGGATTTATATACATATACAATTGTCTACATGCGCCACACAAGGGTTTTATCTGATCTTCGTGATCGCTTGTTACTCCCACTGCTTGAATTTTTGTGTATCCTTCTGACAACGCTTTGTACAAAGCTATAGCCTCTGCGTGTAAAACCGTGCTTACAGATATTTCCAAGTTGCAACCACCAAAGACTCTGAACAAATCATTACTCTCGGTTTCTAATTTTTCTTTGCTCTTCGATTTGGATTTCCTCATAGCAAATACAGCGGCGGCCACCCTATGACCGCTAATATTAGCCTGTGCATAATTTAGATAAACAAAAGCTATCTCCCGCAGAGCTTTTACCCAATTGAAATTATTCAACCACGTTCTCATTAATTCTAGTCTTCAGTTGTCTTATATCTTACTCCTGCAAGGAGTTTCCTCCATTTTATTATACGTCTGCAATACCTGCATACCCTTTGGACTAGTTTTAAATGTCCTCTCTCCTTCTATATCACACTGAAGTAGATGCACCAAATACTCTTTTACTAGGTTATACGTGC
The DNA here is from genome assembly GCA_014523665.1 of Nitrososphaerales archaeon TH526. GTDB lineage: Archaea > Thermoproteota > Nitrososphaeria > Nitrososphaerales > Nitrososphaeraceae > TH5896. Next base: position 1,005 of record JAATVR010000263.1, on the reverse strand, counting down.
GCACCCAAAACTAGGACAATGCAAAGAATGGTAACCGGCATTTCGTAATCTGTTGATTAACTGGGGACTGACACTAGTGGAGTCATTATCACGTTCTGGGATTTCAATAGGGTTTACTGTAATGAATTTCGGAAATGATGATTTCTCATCTCTATCCAATTATTTTTCATTTGCCTCCTTACTTCAGGACACCTTCTCCTTAGTGCATTTTTGAGTGTGACTTTAGGGTATTCTTGTCTTTCCATTCTAATTCTTGATTTTCCTGTCCCGTGAATACCTCCATTTATCTTTCATATATTGTTCCTTTCTTTTTCTGATATCTTCCATTCCTTACTATGGATACTCGCCACTATGTCCTGTGTGAGTCCCCATCTACAGTTGAACTTCTCTCCTGAATATTCGTGTACGGCGTCTACTCCAAAGTGCCACATGGTAACAATCCAATCCATGAATCTAGGAATAACAGGAGTGGTTGTCGATTCTACACGAGATGAGGTCCCAGTGGCGAGCATGCTATCATTTTCCAGTTTCAGACTTTTCCATTTTTCACGCGCAACAGAATATTATCAATCCGCCAGGTCGGAATCACCATATTCTGAGGTCATCTTGACAGGAGTCATTGGCCCAGTCCCGGGACCCGTGGACATAAAGATTCACTTAAACGATCTTAGTCCATGTGGACAGATCAGAATCGAATAAGCGTTGACCGACTATATGACATGCCTTGACAATCAAATAAGGGAGCTACGATGGTGTTTTTTGTTGATAAATTAATAGGTTGGACACCTTATCCATTTTTGGATGTAAGGTTGAAATCCTCTTCTGCGGCTACCATTAATCTTCCGTTACATGGAGGACATGCTCCTCCACATTTGATAAGAAGAATGATCAAACTTTCCAATTCGATATCAAAAATAATTGTAGATGAATATGGACAAAGTGAGTTTCTAAGGAGACTATCTGATCCACTATGGTTTCAAGCTTTTGGCTGTGTTCTTGGGTTTG
>JAATVR010000262.1 GCA_014523665.1 Nitrososphaerales archaeon TH526 | reverse complement strand
CAGAATCTCAAGAAACGAATGTCCGATTTGCAGTACAGACTTTATGCAGAAAGAAAAAAGGCCTTGCTGATTGTCTTTCAGGGTATTGACACTTCCGGAAAGGATAGTACAATAAGACATGTTATCAGTGCATTCAACCCACAAAGCTGTACAGTTAAGGCCTTCAAAGAACCAACGACAGAGGATTTATCACACGATTTTCTTTGGCGTATTCACAAAAGTGCCCCAGCAAAGGGAGAGATAGTCATATTCAACCGTTCTCATTACGAAGATATTATACAACCAAGAGAGCATAAAACAATTCATAAACCAATTTGGTCTCAAAGATATGAACACATCAACGCATTCGAAAAATGTCTATCAGATAGTAACATAAAAATCATTAAATTCTTTTTACATATTAGCAAGGAGGAGCAAAGAAAAAGACTCGAGGAAAGATTGAATGATCCCTCAAAACACTGGAAGGTCTCTGAAAGAGATATGGAAGATCGAAAATTCTGGAGTAGTTATACTGTTGCATATCAAGACATCATCAAAAGATGTAGTAATACATGGGCTCCTTGGTACATTATCCCTGCGAATAAAAAATGGTTTAGAAATCTTGCGGTAGGCTTGATTATAGTTGATACGATTGAAAGGATGAAGCCAAAATTTCCCAAACCGGCCATCAATCTCTCGAAAATAGTGATTGATAATTGAGCAACACAAACAAGTAATCTAAACTTAACAATGAAAATGCGTTCTGTCGAATATTAATGTGGTATACTCTGCATTATAGTTTGAAAGGTCCAAGGTTTAGCAGGTCCAAGGTTTAGCAGGTCCAAGGTTTAGCAGGTCCAAGGTTTAGCAGGTCCAAGGAAAATTTAATACGGTACCAATTTCGATCTCAATCATTGATTTTTAAAACCTGGTTCTCATGGATTCGTGGTAATGATAAGATAATAATTGGTAACCTGGAAAAACAGGGTGAAATTCTTGTTAGAGCGACTTCGGATTTGGTAGCACTAATAACCAATTATGACAAGGATGATTTAATTCAAAGAGCATTGACTATCAAGGAATTAGAACATGAGGGAGATAGACTTACTCACGAACTTTTTACTATGATATCAGCTACATTTGTAACACCATTGGATCGTGAAGATATCTCTGGACTTGCTAGTTCCATCGATGAGGTTTTGGATTTTACTGACGGCGTCGCAGACAGATTTCTACTTTTCAAAATCAATAAGCCATCCCAATATATGCTCCATCTTTCAAAGATATTATTTTTAGCGTCAGAGGAGATCTATCATGTTCTCGGCATCTTAGGCAAAATAAAAAATTCACATAAGCTTATGGAATATTGTAATAGCATAAAGAAGTATGAACATGAAGCTGACAGCATTTATCGAAATGCTATCGCAGAATTGTTTGAGTTAAACGATAACCCAATCGAGGTGATCAAACTTAAAGAAATTTACGAAAATCTGGAGGAATCGGTTGACAAATGCCAGGATGTAGCAGATATAGTAGAAGATATAGCACTAAAGTACGGATAAGAGAAGAGGGAAGAGATAGAAAGCATCACCATTGTAACATGTTCTCACTAACGACCGAAATCATTAAGTTGATCAAACACCACAAAGAATGAAGATTTTCCTTATGCTCGAGGGAGCTAATGATTACTCGATATTGACTTTCGTAGCAATAGGTACTGCTCTGTTCTTTGACTTTGTTAATGGATTTCATGACTCTGCAAATGCGATAGCGACTGTGGTGGGAACCCGGGTTCTCAAGCCTCTTCACGCAGTCATTATAGCCGCATTTGCAAACTTTGTTGGACCATTCTTATTTGGAACAGCAATAGCAAAAACGGTAGGGAATGGGATTATTGAGCCTGAATTCTCGACTGTAGATATAATTCTTGCTGGTTTAATAGGTGCAATAATCTGGGATTTAGTCACATGGTATTTTGGTCTTCCCTCTTCCAGCAGTCATGCACTTATTGGAGGTCTAGTTGGAGCCGCATTGATCGTTGGCGGTTGGGACGCCATAATAGTTCCAGGTGTTGAGAAAGTTCTGATATTTATGATTCTATCACCTGTAGCAGGATTTGTGATAGCATTTATTCTAGCTATGTTTATCATATATTTCCTTAAAGATTCAAAACCATCATTTATCAATCGAGTCTTTGGGAGGCTTCAGATCGTCTCAAGTACGTTCTTCTCTTTGACTCATGGTGCGAATGACGGGCAAAAGACAATGGGAGTCATAACAGCGTTACTTATGGCTGGAGGATTTCTGAGCTCAGATGAATTTGTAGTGCCCGCGTGGGTTATCGTCAGTGCTGCTGCAGCAATATCAGCTGGAACATTTTTGGGGGGATGGCGAATAGTAAAAACCATGGCGTTCCGTATTACCGAGCTCAAACCCTATCAAGGTTTTTGCGCTGAAACTGGAGGAGGTGTAATCCTTACTGCAATGGCTGGACTAGGAATTCCTGTAAGTACTACCCAAGCCATCTCAGGCGCTATCATGGGGGTTGGCTCAACGAGAAGGCTTTCTGCAGTTAGATGGGGTATTGGAAAGCGAATTGTTTATGCATGGCTTATCACTATCCCTGCTAGCGCGGCAATCTCATCTATTGCAATCATAATTATTCAAGTTGCTTTTCGTTAGTAACATTAAAGACTAAGTTTTGACTGCTAATGCTATTAAATGAGTACTCGAGCATGAATCTAGATATTTGTAATGATCCTCCCTGTGAGTTGGATATTTTCTGTCATATTCAAGTATCTGAAATAAATGTATTTGAATTTAGAAGCTGCTGAATAACCATTATGCTTACATTATAAAACATCTCACAACGAAGTGGGGACTCTTCTACCTTTGATAGTGGCTTAAAAGGAACAGGTTTGGAGATCTTATGAAATATTAGTACCCCTTTGGCGATGTATCTTTCCTTAGCTTTCATATTATAGCTCAAGCAGATGTGCATCATACTACAATAGCAAATAACAACACAAACTCAGATTCTTATTTATTACAAGATACTCATTTGTTAAGTCTTCTTTAATATGTCTTATGCCTTGAATGTTTAGGATTAGTTTTCAATATTGCTCCGCAGGACCTATTTGGAACAACTTTAAAATCAATCATTGATTATATTAAGTAGATGTCATCGTCATTACAGAGAAATGAGGTAGTGTACTCCTCTGCCAACATGCCACAATTGGACTCGCCGTTTTTGATCTGCGGGTTCCCTGGAAGTGGCTATGTCGGAAAGATTGCAATCGACCATTTAATTCAGGAACTAAATGCAAGTCATCTTGCTGATATTTACTCGAGTTCGTTTCCTCCGCAGATCATGATTAGAGGCGATGGCATCGCAGAGCTTATGAAAAATACAATTTTCTATTCAAAGGCGTCTGCTACCCCTGGTTCCAATCAGGATATGCTCTTATTGACCGGAGACTCACAACCAGAAAATCCTAATTCTGCATATTTTTTATCCGACCAACTCATAGATATCGCTACCAAATTTAATACAAAAAAGATCATCACTTTGGCAGCATATGTTACTGGAACATTTGTGGATAAGCCTAGGATTTTTGGAACAGCTACTGATTCAAATATAGTCAGTACATTTAAGGAAAAAAATATCTTGACCATGGATAGTGGCACTATTGCAGGAATGAATGGCCTAATTATTGGTGTTGGAAAACTTCGTGGACTGCAAGGTACTTGTTTATTAGTAGAAACATCGGGTTATGTGGTTGACGCCAAAGCTTCCAAGGCTATTCTAGAAAGCCTACTTTCAATACTTGGATTAACGGTGAATATGAATAACCTTGAAAAGAAAGCACGAGACACTGAGGCATTAATCCAAACAATCCAACAGCAGGCTGCGGAGAAAGTATTGGAGAATCAACAACCCCCTGGTGTTCTACGCAAACCAGTTAACACAGGCTATATTAGCTAACTATCTGGTTGAAGCCGGGGTCTATGGTCAAACCCAGTAAATCATCATGTCTGATTCTCAGTCATTTGGAGATAAATTATGAAGTCCCGGGAAAAAATACTGAATGAGCATCAGCCTAAATGTTACCCTTTTTTAAAATGGGCTGGTGGTAAAACTCAGTTATTACCTAAAATAAGTAAGGTTCTACCTCAATCTTATGCTCGATATTTCGAGCCTTTCTTGGGTGGAGGAGCAGTATTCTTTTATATGGTATCAAACAATAATATGAATTCTGAGGCACATCTTATTGACATCAATAGGGATCTAATTAATGCATATAATGTAGTAAAGTCTAATGTCGAAGAACTTATTGTTATTCTTTCTGAATATCAAAAAGAGTACACAAAATCACCTGTAAAGTCATATTATGATTTGAGAGACAAATTTGATCCTAATGCAACTAGT
>JAATVR010000261.1 GCA_014523665.1 Nitrososphaerales archaeon TH526 | reverse complement strand
GTCCTTATTGCTGTCATATCCACGCTTGTTATCTCAAGCCTATCAATTAGTAATTGTGGTTATTTTGACATTACTAAAGTAGTGTATGGTTAAACAGATCCAGACCAAACGATTCCAGTACTACGAATTCAATAAATATGCAAGATATCCCATTAGAAAAAGTCCATGTTGGAGATATTGATATTGCGTACAAGGTGTTTGGTAAAGGTTACCCTATTTTACTTTTCAATGGCGCTTCTGATTAGATGGGTGCCTGGGATCCTTCTTTCTAACGGGTATTTCTTCAAATCATACAGTGATTGTGTTTGATCAACGTGGAATTGGAAATTCAACAGCTGGTTCAAAACCAATATTCTATGCAGCTACTTGCTAATGATACGGCTGGTTTGATGGATACTCTGAAAATCCCAAAAGCAGATGTTATGGGATATTCTCTTGGATCATATTTAGCCCAACAGCTTGCAATGATGTATCCCGATAAGGTTAACAGCCTTATACTTGTTGCTTCATCTTGTGGTGGAAAAGATGGTATACCTAACTCACCTGAGTTTATAAAATTGCAATCCGCAATTGTACAAAAATCTCTAAATAATGGTTCTATCTCCCAGGAGGAAATGAAATCGTTTGCAGCTGCCTCATTAGGACCAGGATGGATAAAACTGAATCATGAATCTCATGACATTCCAGAAAACATTACAATCCAACAAGCGAAGCCTGGTTTGACCCTTGAAACAATGAATGGGTCATATTAAATCTCAAAATCCCAAGATAGACTAAGAAAGGTACAATATCTCCCATCATCATCAATCTGTTGCCACACGTTTTGTTTTACCTCGATCTATGCAAAACTGGGCGCAGTAATAATCTGTTATTAATTTCCTTCATTATCCAATCATCGTAATATTGCCATTTGGTAAGTATGTAGGAATCTGCACTATTAACACCTGCAAAGAAGTTCACCCTGGCCAAAACATGATCGACTACAAACACATTTTCGCCAAAGAGTACGAAAGCCAACCGGTCCTCAGGCTCAATTACACTAGGACTGTACAAGATATTTGCCTGAAATTCTGAATACATGCGTTCAAGTACTTCGTGATAATGGGATTTTGCAACGGATATTGGAATAACAAATTGAATATATCCTACCATAGCGGCTGGACTACACTGAAGAGAGAAATCCAAAAAACGGCTTTCCTTCATCCTATTGAGGCGTCTTGTTGTGGTTTTTTCTGAGATGCCAACTTCTTTGGCAATATCCGATATCTCTATCCTAGCACCTGATAGCAGCAGACATTTTATTATTCTCAAATCTGTTTCACTTAGGTCAGTAGATGCCGAAACGGATAGTTCAGTAACAGCAATGTTGATAATGGTTGCAGGTTTTAGGCGCTCATTTAGTGATTGGATACTGTTGTCATCTAACGGTTTTTTGATGATAAGGGCAGCCACAGAGGTACTCCCCATATGATGCACTTGATATGCAAGATCTCCAAATTCCTTGACACGTTTGATAGCCTCATCTTTAGTTATTCCATGGCTAGTCTTTACCAACACAAGAGCTGTTCTATAACCAAAAGCTGCAGGATTAACTCTAACTACAAACTTTTCTATGACTCCGCTGCCCACCATCTTCTTCACTCTCGCCTTTACACTCTTTGCTGTTAAGCCAATCTGTGAGCCTATACTGCTATAGGAAGTTCTACAGTCCCTAGCTAAAGTGGGGAGAATAGTAAGATCATTTTTATCTAGTATCATTTCTCTTCTCCATCCGCAGTCATACTTTTATTATTACAACTATGGGTAATAAAGATGTCCGATATCGGAAGTTTTGCTTCCCCTAAGGATAAGTATCTGCAACAGTACAGTTACAGATATGAAAAGTATTGAAATAGAAAATGAATATGTGCAACGGCACATATCTACAAATGAGAAACGGAACGAAAAAACACTGAATACTGAATCTAAAGGGGAAGTAACCATCGAAGCAGAGTACGGAACACTAAAGTTTGAACGACGACTTTCTTATCCAATAGAGATAGTCTGGAAGGCGATTACAGATCCAAAAGAGATATTTAGATGGTTGCCCGATTACAAAGGAACCTTCGAAGGGTACAATGGTGGTGCAATTGATCTTGTTAATACTATATCAGGATCCCATGTAACTGGAGATATTCTGGTCTGGAATCTTCACCGCGTTTTCGAGTATGAGTGGCATATTTCTCCTAATCAAATGTTCCCTCATGGAGAACCTGAATCTGTTATCCGGTGGGAGCTCAAGCAGGAAGCCAATTCAGATACACTCCTTATTGTGACTCACAGCCGCCTCACCAAATCGACAGCTTTACTTTTGGCCCCTGGTTGGCACGCGTATGTAGATCGGCTTGAAGCCATTCTAAACAATCAAGTACCACCAGATTGGGCACGTCGGTTCGCAGAGGTCAAAGAATTATATCCATCATAAGCTGTTCAATAATAACTACTAATAAGCTTGAAGGTAGCAATTAAGAGAATTAGTACTTGCGAGGACCAATGGAGATATGGTCTCCAATTCTTTCTTTTAATTCACTGTACTTCCTTCTCTTGATTAATGCTAATTGATGGCTCATAGTCCATTCCTTCTTATTTTCTAGTGTACTGAAAGGGTTAGTGTTTGTGCTAGCCAGAGCTGGCATTACCGGAGTCATGTCTCTATAATGGTAACCGGAAAAAAATAGAGAATACGTTAACCTATATACTATTGATCCCTTGTATACTTATAAACTTCAAGTGGATACAACGAATATGAGCAAAGTGTTCTTTGATATGGGGATATCGTTAGACGGATTTATTGCCGGATTGAACTCGAGCCCATCGAACCCACTGGGTAATAGCGGACTTGAGATCCATAATTGGTTGTTCCTTCAGCGCAGCTTTAGACGCCTCCTTAAACTTGGAGATGACGGGGAGACAGGTGCGGACGACAAGCTAGTAGAAGAGATTTTCAATAGGACGGGAGCGTATATCATGGGAAAGAGAATGTTTGAGGAAGGAGAGGTTAACTGGCCGGAAGATGCGCCATTCCATACTCCTGTATTTGTTCTGACCCACGAATCTCGCAATCCGAGGCAACGAAAAGGCGGCACTACCTTCCATTTCGTTAATGACGGGATAGAAAGCGCCTTACGCCATGCACGGGAGGTCGCAGGCCAGAAAGACATCAGAATCTCAGGAGGTGCTCAGACGATTCAACAATACCTTAATGCCGGGTT
>JAATVR010000260.1 GCA_014523665.1 Nitrososphaerales archaeon TH526 | reverse complement strand
CGAACAGGATAGATTTCGCCTAATTGCGTTCTTCGGACAGATTAGGGCTGGCCTCATTTATCTATTAAATGACAAACACGAAAGAATAGTACAGGATATTTCAGAATGGGAACTGATAGAATGTGACCTGAATAAAGATATCAAGGTTACTGATTTATTACACTATAATGCAATCAAGATCCGGGTAAAGCATTTCAATCATCTGTTTAGCATATATATCAAGGCAAAGGGAGCAGATACTGTCTGCAGAGTAGAGGAAAATAAACATTTCAGCAAGCCACTAATAGACTCCATAAATAATATCTTTAATCCGATAGAAGAATTGAAGAAACAAGTTGATGCTATTTATGATATTGTAAACGGATTAGCTGATCAACGCCAGCTTCATAATAGATCCTCTAATTCTGATTCTAAAAAAGGAAGACCATGAGTTACACATGAATGATTACTTGTGATTTTATAAATTGAAGAAAGTGTATGATAAGATAACAGACTGTTTAGTCCTAGGACATATCTGTTTGTTCATCTCGATGGTTACATGAATCAACCATCACTTGTTTTGTATATAACAAATCAGTTTGTAGTTAACCATAGTTTTTCGTTTCGTTACTTGAATCAGTTGTAGACTTAAAGTATCGATGTATTTTATCCGTAGACCACTGCCTGATTAAGAAGATGCCAAGGAGTTAGTAAATCCCTGTTTCTAGCATTTCATGACAATTGTAATGCGTTTCAACTAATCGCTTCATAGTTTATGATTTTGGTTGCTCTGCAACTTTTCTTGAATTTTTTATACGTTAGTCTTTATATGCATATGAATCCTTGTACTAAAGTCGAGTCATATAATATTAGAGTAATGGCAATATTTCTGGGAAAAGTAGCTACCAGAATATGACAAGATTATGATTGCAATTATTACGAGAAGAATAAGAATAAGATGCTTAGTCCTTAAAAGGTGACAGCAAAAATTGTTGAAATGATCCTGGACATCAAAAATTACAAAAATGGAGATTCTGTAGAGATGTATAGCCCCTGAGTACTAGAAAGCGTATGACCCTAGAAACATATCTCCTCGCTTACGAGGATCTGAGGCTATACACGATCTTACAGGGATGTTAACAGAGAATTAGATAAAGAAAGAGATTTTTCATCTATAGTTTAACCATGCTTATTTTGATACCAGACTGATATAGAAAATTGCACAAAATAACGTGCTAATATCACATGATACTACAAAGTAGCAAGAGCTAAATGCTTCTAGGTACAAATAATATATGAACAATGGATAAAAAGGAGAAGGAAGCCCTCGTTATAGCAATGCTTGAAAAGGGAGAGTCATATCGTGATATTGCGCAAAAGGCTAACGTATCGCCAAACACAATAAAAGCAATCTCAAATCGAGCAGGTTTTGACGAAACTACTTCAATATCGTCTAGAGCATTCGAGCTTTTCTCCCAACAAAAATCCCCATTGGAGGTGGCTATTACACTAGGCCTCAAGTCTGAAGAAGCACTACGTTATCATCAAGAATATTTCATGCTACTGGGATGTACCGAATTTACTAAGGTTTACCTCCAGGTCAAGGATAATCCTTGGCCTTTTGTAGATCTTGTCAAACTAACTCAAAATTCGGGAATAAGAGATGGGGAAGTAGTGGAATTACTTAAGATAGCAAACGGATATCTTCCCAGAGTCAGGTTAGAACATGATAGAGTCAAAGCTGAATTAAATTCATTAGAAGCTAAAAAGCTTAGTTTGTTTAACGAACATCAACGACAATGTGATGAAATTTCTAATTTACATAATGAAATAGGCTGCCTTCAATCAGTCCTTGGAAAGTTGCGACATGAAGAAGCTGCATTGAATCAACAGAAGGAAAGAACTGAGAAATTTGTCAAGAACCTTCGAAAGGATAATGAAATTTGTGTCAAGTTCAAACAAATGGTCAAACAGGAGATTGAAAATAATGTCATGCAGCAGCCTAGAAGTCTATTAAGAATTGCAATTGCTTCCATATTTGAATCTCAAAGAAAGAATCCTAAAAAGCTACTGGCCTTGTATTAGAATACCTCTCCTACCCTATCGGTAGAGCAATTACTATCGCAGACATCAAATAGTGAGAGCCAGTCTGATCCAACACAGTTTGCACATAACAATGACTCCCTTGAGATTTTAATCCTTGATGAAGCAGAGCAGTGTTACAACAGGATTGTAGAAGCCTATGTAGGCAAATGTACAAATGACATACCATATGATGCTGAATCATCATCATCTCTATACAAAGTACCTTACCGTACACAACACGAAATGTCTGTCGATAACGGATACTCCGATCATGAAAAGTCTAACATTGAAGAGAACCTTACACAGCTTCAGGGTAATAGTGCAGACCAAGACAATCTCGACCTAGAAATCAAACAAGAGGAGAAAGCTGTCTATATGAATGATGTATTCATACCGCCACCAAATATGGTGATCGATCTTCATCTTAATGAATATGAAACACTTCATAATCCTAACTACGTTGAACCATCAGCACACCGGACGTTATTTTTGATACTAAAGACTTGCCTCCGACAATAGCTCAAACATGAGAAACTGACTGTTTGTTTGATTTTTGATTAGATTAGCAATATATATTAAGATATCTTCTAATATTTCCCTTACGAATTTTTACTTTTAGCAGCTGAGTACTATTATAGTGGACAATCAAGGCATCCTAATTTTGATGCGGAAGTCTGAAACCTGAATTTGAATCTACTCTCTCATAGAACCCTGTATATACCCTTTAATCTTCAACTTTCAAACTGTAATTGGTTTATCACTGTAGACGTCGACGTGTATACAACAGCAATAGTTCTATGTATATGTATAGGATGGAGAAAGAAATAATATCGATGATTACTGTACTACTATCCACCCTGTTTGTAATGCCATAATCTATAGTCATTGAATTCTGGTGAACCGTACTCTTTGATCTTGGACTTACGATCGTGTACCTGTCTATGGATCTCCAGTCTATACCATTCAGTGAAGATAGAACTACATCTATCACACTTATACTCCATAAACTATGTATAGACAGATATAATTATAAGTCTGTCTACCGTTTAGACCGGCATAAGTGAAATTCTTGACCAACTGGAGCTCGTTTTTCATTATAACTAATAATGATGATGCCGATGTTGATTAGTTAATAGCTATGAAAATAGTAATAGCAGCTGCTGTTATGTTCTTCTCAAGAAAATAGTAATAGTCTTACTATTCTCTTGCATTTACTATTCTGCGTCGAGCTCGCCAGATTTGACATTTGTGTTATGCTCAATGAAATTCTAATAAGAGCTACTTTTCATTTGAACTCAAACTGGTAAAAAGAAAAGTTGGGGGTTACGGAACAGCTATTCCAATAACAGATAAATGATGATGAAAACGATCCTTAGAATTTCTGACTATTACAATATATATTACTACAATAGCTATCACAGCAAAAGTAACCTTGATAATAGAATCAGCAGTATCATCTCCTCTATCCATACAAGATAGTTAGATGTGTTTGAATTTTAATCAGATTTACATCTACTTCTATCTAAATTGATCGGCCGTCATTTTATATCTATTCGCACCTTCTACTTTTGCCGTCAGTATTCTGGCATTCCATTATTAAAACTTATATGTAAAAAAGGGTGAGTTCTCCCTATAGTCTGGCTCACAGATTATAGGAAGTAGTCCAATCTTCCATCGTACTCTTTTTTTGGTTCTGGATCTAAATCTATGCCTACTCTATATT
>JAATVR010000259.1 GCA_014523665.1 Nitrososphaerales archaeon TH526 | reverse complement strand
ATTGTTAAAACTCAGGTAAATCTGTTGGACTTAATAGGACAAGCAGAAATGGAAAAAGAAATCCAAAATACCGTAACAGAAACCGTTGAAAGTCAAGACATTCTAAGTATGAACAACGAAAGAGAGATTGAATTGGGTGAAAAGGAGATGAAAAGATATATAGACATAGTATTGAGGGAAGTGAAAAAAGATAGCACGTCTTCTCTTACTTGAACTTCACGCTATCTATACAGTCATTGAGGTTGGCATCTTACTAAATGAGTAGATAATCTCATCTTAAAGAAAGAATGTTTAACATTGGAAGATTACGGTCACATTCCCTTTAGTGCGATAATATAAATAGTAACAAAATAAATATTGTAGCCAGACTTAGTGCAATTGGCCATCTAAATAGGGGCTTCACTACCTATTGGACATGACTTAGAGCTATTATACTAACTCCAAGTCATTAAATCTAGTTAGAGTGCAATATCAATAAAGAAAAGAAAAGAAAATAAGACTAGGCCAGCACTTTATTCGCTAAAGCGACTTCTTCCTTGGGTAACGTTATATTTTCCCAACCATGGACATGTTGTCTATCTTCTTCTTTCATGCTTGCCGCTATTAGATCCATAAAGGATTCACCTTCCAGCACCTTGGAACACCACAAGCATCTCCACTTACCCATGTTTCTTTCAAATACCTTAAGACTATCATACTATATTAACTTATACGTAAAACATAATAATACAGTCAAGCGGCTAAAATCTGGAACAAACCTAGCTCAGAATGAACCGCCCTACCTAATGGTTGAAGTCATTATAACCATACATCATATCATATAAAAAAAAGTGCAAAGGAAACAGTAGATTCGGAATAAAGCTGATTGACAGACCCTGGCCTACCACTTCCTACAGGTAGGGTAGGGTTGTATTTTCCCTACACCACCATGACATGCATTTCACAAGTTTAACCTTTTGTAACACAGATTTATTACATTGTGATAATAAGGGAAGGACTACCAACTAAGGCCTTCGAAACAACTTTTAGCGTGACTTATCTGCAATAACGACTAAGAGAATAGACGACCAGAGGTTCGCCTATTCTCTTATAGGTTAACTCATCTCTGTACATAGAATAGAGGATAAAAGAGATTTGGAACATACTTCCTAGCCTTTAATCAACCGCCAGCCGGCATAAAGTGAACCATAAAACAAAAAAAATGGAGCTAACAAGGCCAAGACCCCTTACCGATTTTGGTTTTGGACCTGATGTATGAGCGAAGAGATCGTATACTTATAACTACCCCAATATTCATTCCACTCTTCTCCACAATAGTTACACCTAGATATGCGATAAGACAGGCTGTCACCCTCGTGATACAGCGGAATAATTGTAATGTTATCTGGTATACATAAACACTGTTGATTATTTCTGGTAGTAGTATGATCGCTTCGTTTATTTTGTATAAGCCTACTCACGTGCCGTATACCAGCTCTATATATGTAAGGCAGAACTTAACCTTTTCCAGCTATGATCAGTAAATGACTACTGACCCCAATGGTTTTGATTGTCTCAGAACGGTTTTACATGGGTTTACGACCAATTTTAGATAAACACTAGGGACTCCATAGACATTCAATAATGACAAGTAGCAATCTATGCGGGATACGATTATGAAAATTTGAAGAAACGGAACGCTGGGAAATCTACTTATCTTAAGACATTCGTTTCATCACTAATTATGAGCCTTATCACTACAATGGCCATATATTCAAACTATGAAATAAAAAATACAAAAGCAGAAAATCCAATACAAGATATAAATTGATTTCCCACTCAATAATACTTTCTATCTAGAAGATCCGAATCTGGTCGACTATTCGACTACGACCGGACTAAAACCAATAGGTATCAGAACAACAGATATCGCCACGGAGGATTTTGAAGTAACGTTTTCGGGTTTTGGAGTAATAAACTACGATAATAAAACTATTAAACACACTAATAATTCTTCAGGAATCTATACCACAAAAGCCTGATGGGACTGTATATCAAAAAGGGATAATTGAAATAAGAACAGAAGGTGGGAATGTCCAGCCACCCTTTTAACGCCTCCTACCTCTTCCACTGCTGTCGTCACTGGCTCCGCATGGTCGCATCGCCTTAGAAGCACGACGATTTCTGTACGCAATTTGTACAGAGATAGGGGTACAAAGCTAGTATGGTTCCATCTTTCAGCATTGGTCCCTAGTTCATTTGGGGTACCCATACCCTCTGTTTAATAAGTGTCAGCTTATCGCGCCAATACCATATAACAAAGACCACATGAAAATGATGATGTAAATGCTTGTCATGTGTTTCCAAGAGCATCTTAAGAATACATTATGATTTCTTATCATTTAGTTTAACCATGCAATATTGGTTTCATATAGATATACAGATATTCGCTAACTCTGTTACCAATCTAACACCATTACCCTTCACCTGAAATCAAGCAATTTATATATAAAGAAATGAGCTAACAATTATGGATAGGCCCAATCTACAATCAAGAAAGGAGTTTCCAGTTAAGACTTTACATTATGGCAATGAAGCTCGTAGTAAGGAGGGCCTTAAAGGAAGACTAATCATAGTTGAGGGAATAGATGGATCTGGAAAATCAACTCAAATTCATCTCCTAGAGCAATGGCTACGATCTAGGAATATAGCTGTATTTCTTACGGAGTGGAATTCTTCCGATATGGTCAAACAGATTACCTCTAAAGGGAAAAAGAAGGGAAAGCTTACCCCAACAACCTTCAGCCTATTGCAT
>JAATVR010000020.1 GCA_014523665.1 Nitrososphaerales archaeon TH526 | reverse complement strand
TGCATGTTATTAAGTACGTCTTGGAGTTTATTCCAAACTTTTTGTTGTTCTGGGTTCAAAACACTGGGCTTACTTACAAAAAGTGAAATTTCCTTGGGTACAGCAGTAACCTGTTGTAATTTAGCAGGCGTTACATCATAAAATCTATGAATTCTTCCAAATATGGTTTCTATTGGTAAAACATATCCATGGTTATATTTTTCATCTTTGGCTAGGAACATCGCTCCTACTTTATTGATTGATTGGAAAAAAACTGGCGAGCCACTGTGCCCATGGTCAAAGTTTCCGGCAATCATGTAAACGTCTACTGAAACATCAGGTTTTCGATTCCATTTTTTGATGCCTTCATATTTTCTGCCTTCAAAACTAATGTTCTGAGGTTCATTGTTTAATTTACCTGGTACCGGAGCACCATAACGAAAGGTGTTAAGTGTTTCACCAGAAAATCCCCATATATATACGTCCACTCCACCGAATATTTCCCCCTTAGAATCTACTGGCTTAACACGTTTTCTAGATATACCTCCTACTCTTAGAAATGCAATATCCTTTCCCATACATGAAAATTCCTCTTCCCATTTGACGAGATATTTTTCACTGCCATTATCAGCAATAATTTCATTTATGTCATAAATACAATGGTGACAGGTTACAATGTATTTTTCTGTTAATAAGAACCCAGTACCTTTAAAGTTACCCTTTCTATCGGTCATTTTAAAGATGTTTTCTTTTTTGGCATCGCTCATTCATACATCGATACCTTTTGACAAGACGAACATGCTCGAATTATATAAGATTTGTGTCATTTAATGTAATATTCTGAAATATTATGATCTCACAACTAACGGAGTGAATATTAGCAAACTCCTGACCAAGTAAACCAAATGAAGATGTATAGTTACAGAGGTTGGAACAGAGATTAGATGTCATGCTATGATTATTGATACTAATGTTGAATATTTGAAATCAATATCTTGAAGCCAACTTACTGTCCAAAAATGATGCTGATAAGATAATTGAACTAAGTTATCATTATGTACTATTCACTAGAAGAGATATGAGATTAAACTGGTAGTGTTATCAATATGAATCCACATAAATGAAGATCTCATTAAGCCATGAGCCATATCATACATGAATAACAAGACCATGTCTATGTTAACAGTTCTCTTCCTGGTAATAGTTATGTTTATGCCTCTAGTAGATCCGTTAACTAAATTAATGCCTTTTTCAGTTTACGCCAAAGAGTATTCCAGCACCGCACAGTTGCAAAATGAATGAGGGTATTCCAGACGGTAGCTTTTGAAACGTTGAACCTAGACGCGATTTCTCTAAGTGTAACTTCTTGATCAGTTGCAGCTTTGAGGATTTCGATCTTGCGTTGCCAGTTGGCAGCTTGCGCTTCTCCAACCACACTAACTTTGCCCCCTGCTGTTGTCCTGGGTTTAATGTATCAGCCATGCCTTTGGCTAGTGCGAATATCGCATTATCTTGGTCACTGGTCTGCGTTAAACCATTCATTTTCATTATGATATTGGCAAATGCGAAGGTGTATTCTTTCGATAACAGGTGAGGGTTAGGCGAGGCTACCTGTCCCTGCTGATGTAGATATTGAGCTAACCGGGATAGAGTTTCGTAGTCTTGTTGTGTGACACGAAACGCTATAGTCTTAGTTTTAGCTTCTGACATATGATTATATAAATTTGTTCTAGTAGATAAGTTGAACGCTGTTGAACAGGGTACATAAGGGAAAGTCTTGGAACGCTGTCTAATACAACCTCGTTCAATCCTAGCGTTCAACAGCTCTGAGCGTGAAGTGTGGGTTGAACGCTGTTAACGACCGGAGCTGTTAACATATCAATAGCATTTTGTTTACAAGAACTGTGTACGACCGTTTACAGCAAGACTTACCCGTAGTAGCTATTAACCCAGAGACGACATAGCTATCAAGACTACAAAGAGCATTATACCTATTTTGATTTGTTCTGGACTAAGATCTAACGTAGGTGTTGGTACTACGGGCAAGGGTTGGGTCGGCTCGGCTGAAGCTTGAGGTATTGGAATCATAGCTGGCGCAGCTTGCGCACCCTTTGGAATTAATTTTGCACCTGCTGACGTTATATTCACGTTATAGACCTTTGAAATATCTCTGATTGATAATAGATTAAAGCTTGTCTTAGCCACAGCTATAGTAGCTGGGAATGGTGGCTGAGTCTCTACACGTAGTCGCACATTGTAAAGAGGTGCTGAGCTACTGCCCGCGACTCCCTGCAAGT
>JAATVR010000258.1 GCA_014523665.1 Nitrososphaerales archaeon TH526 | reverse complement strand
TAGGAGTTGTATAGGTTTGGTTGTCTTACTTGGAAGAAATATACTAAGACCTCCGGGATTCACACCTCAGTTTACACATAACTGGGTTGGATTTGAAATAGGGGTAGCTGCAAGTGTTGGAAAACCTATCATTGTATTTGAGGAATATTTTGATCCCATAGAATTTCCAGTTCCTTACTTAAACCATTTTGTTCGATATAGATTTGATAATGACCATGCCAGATACATAGGACAAATAGTGAAGGATAATATGCCAAGTCAGAAATACATGGCTCCAGATGTAATTCAATGCCCGAATCCCAAATGTAATGCAGTTTTTAACTATTGGAATCTTTGGGTCGAAATGCATTGTCCAGTTTGTACAAAAAAAATCGGGGCTGATCAAGATGCAATGAAGAAAAGAGGTAATCGGTATGACTATATGCCAAGCAATATAACATGATCCATTGTTACCAATTTAACACCATGAAATGAGACTTGTAACCTCACCTTTTCTTTATAAGAAAATGTGTAATAACTATCAACAAGTAGACTAAACAATCAAAGAAAGTGTTTCATGTTAAATCTTGAGATCTGATGCGAATACGTTCATGACGAGCGCTTAATAGTTAAGCATAGCTTTTGTAGGATTAAGTCCTCGTGTGTAGATTCCTTTAACTTCAGGTATAACTCTGCCGCCATTTGATGCAAGATGAGATTTTTAATTGACTGTGCATGTCTTTACTAACTTAAGGTTTTCACTATAAGATTATAGTTTGTTCTTGGAGTAAAGTTGTCCAGGTTGGACATGATTTAGGACACTTTAGTTCAAACATTCTTTTAGAATGAAAAAAAAGGTAAATATTAGCCAGTTATTTTATTGCTACTCAAATATATGAGCCTTTTTTAGCATGGCACAAAATCCGCCTCAATTTCAGCGTCCTTTGCTTCGAATTGGTTCAATTGCATTCCTTGCAGGTGTAGTTATAGCAATTGTATCCACCACAATTCATCCTTCAAGTGAAGATCCAGCTAACCATCTCTTTGTATTTGCGGAGTATGCCAGTGATGATTCATGGATAGCCGTTCATATTGGCCAATTTGCAGGTGTAATAATGGTTTTTGCTGGAGGATTTGTAGCTCTTTACCGCTTGCTTGTACAATCAGGCATGGATTCTATACTAGCATGGATTGGTCTTGCACGCTATAATGACAGCCAGTGCCTTTGTCGTTCTTCAGGCTGTAGATGGAATTGCTCTCAAGATGGCGGTAGATTCTTGGGTTGCTGCTCCTCCTGAGGAAAAAGCCATCACCTTTAGAGTTGCAGAAGGGATTAGGTTTATTGAGTATGGTACCAATAGTATCTTTCGTATTCTCCAAGGGACAGCGGCAGTGATCTTTGGTGTTGCAATCGTAAAGAGCAAGCTTCTTAGCAAATGGATTGGTGGAGCAGGGGTCGTTATAGGAGCTGTCACCATTTATGCTGGCCTAGAAGTAGCTTACCTGGGTTTTGGCGGTCTAACAACTATAATTGGTATCTCTATGATAATTTATTTTATCTGGGTTGGAGTTCTAGGTGGTCTTATGTGGAAAAAATCAATGTCAATGTCCAAGAGTAATCAGAAAGTTTGAGGAAGTATCTCCACGGATGAATCCCTTTACTACCAATGTTCAACTCCCGCCCAGTCCACTCTATATATTGGAATTCACGCTAAAGAAAATTGCGATTTTTGGAGCTAATTAAATGAAGTTTAGATCATGGCGAAGAAATTTGGAGGCATATAGTGCAATATGTGCAGTATACAAAGTAACCCGATTACAAGACCGGTCTCTTGCTCAAATGAAAAATAAAATGCAAACTCCCAGCATAAAAATCAGTAGGAAAACTCAGATATTGCGATGTACACGTTTGCTTTAATTGTCCTTTTCTAACCTTTAGATTACGGCAATGCTTGTTTGCGATATTTGCTAGTAGTCGTTAAATAAATCAATTGCAACACGAATCAGGTTTAGGTTTAAGCAAATCACATAAATCGTTAGTGATATATAGATATGGGTTGTATATCTATCGTAATATAATATACGTGTTAAAAAAGCAGTACAAATTTCGAAGGAAGTGAGCATTAATTCAAAGATATACATTTTTTGGCAGTTTTTATTAGAAAAGAATAACTATAATGATTTATTTTCGTCTCCATGAGTTGGTCCTATCTTTCATTTCCATTGTTCCAATTCCTATTATTCTCAATTTTGGAGTAAGCTGAATACCTTCCTTGAGAAATTTAGTTTGTTTAACCCTAGGATGTTCACTTCCGCTGGTTAAGTTTCGTCATAATTTAACTTGTAAATACGATAAGTATTTTGCATTTGTAAATGTTATATTTCGATATCAGTAAGAAGGACTATATAATAAAATGGTTCCATAAGTGATTTTATAGTATGTAGATACTATGTTCTATATTCGATATTGAATCCAGATACACAAAACCATATCGCAGATTGACAAACAAATCTAGAAGCTGGATGTAGTGTTGGAAGTTGTTTGTGCAAGTGCAAATGGCAATGCTATAAATGCAATTCATGTGATAAAATCGGAGGGGGGGTGTTACTAATTTTAAGTTAGCGTACTTCTACAAGTATTTCAGTTTGGAAATTTTGGTGTGAATGGCGTATTCACTTTTTCAAGGTTATTATCAGGCAGATTTAGTCCTACTAGATAAGAGTCCCAATTTTCGGACGATGAGGATAGTGACGAATCACGCTTTACTTTCAACATTATCATTGTAGAGTCGATTGAAATCTCGAGAAACGACAATAATTCTTCCTTAGTTTCCAGCTTAACAATGTCCGCTCGCTCTTGACTATTTTTTATTTGATTAATCCATTGATGTTTAGAAGGAAAAGCATCAAGGAATATTATGGGACAGTTTAAGCTCTCGATGCTATAAATTTCTGTATTTGAGGATGAGAAGCCATCATGTTTCATAAAGCAGAAAGAAATTTTTGCTTGTGATTTATTACACATCATAACTTTAGCAGCCAATATCTTCGGTAACGCCCTATGAAGAGCAACAAAGAATCTATTTAAATCATGTTTATCTCTTCGCTTTAAGTCCAATACTCTATCCTCGCTGCATAAATGATTGTGGATTTCCTTTACAGTTACGTCTTTGTACAGAAAGATGGGGATGGTATCTATCGTTAAGCACTTATCACATATCGACCCTCTTAATGAAATCAGCTGAAATGATTTGAGTATAATGCTGGTTTCACCTTCACTTAAATTTCCGTAGCCCGATCTTTGCACGAATTGACCCAAAGTGCTGGGATAGTAAAACTGTTGTAAATATGCTTGTGGATAATATGATGGTATGAACTGACTAGTGAGATCCTTGATTTGCGCTTGCTTACTAAGGAGGTCAATAAAGTGATCCATAGAATCTTCTTGCCGATCGTCCCTGTTAGTTTGTCTCCTTACACTTTCTTCATCATTAAATGCCACATTACTCCGACTATAACTCGGTTTCAGGTTGTAATTGGGATATCCAAAACTCCTTGCATTAATGGCTCCGTAAGGATTATTCAAAGCCAAATTCATGCCGCGATGTCTTCTCTCTATATGAACATTCATGTTAAACCTCCTTGAGGATTTTTGTGTGCAGAATGGACAACTATAATTTTTAGCCATAGGGATCACCCTCCTCTCGGTGTTTCATCAGAGACCACTGTAGTGCAGATGCTGCAAAGTGACTGCAGTGACTGCAGTAACTCCAAAAATCGTAGCTCCTGTGGATATAAGCCATTTTTATCTGAGGTATTTTTTCACAAAACTCTCTTATTACTTTTTTCTATCCGAATAATTGGGTGTAATGTTATCCTCATTTTTTAAAGAACTATGTTTGCCTCCTGGCTCTGCGGGTTGGTTTTAACTATTTTCATAATACTTCAACAACACTCACCAGAAGCCCTGTTCGTGCAAAGCTTGTTGGACATGCTCAATATTGCATGATAAGGAAGTAATATCATATAGTTGAATAAGTTAATTAGTTAAATCGCTAGTGATATTCATAATATATACCTAGTTTGCTATTTGTTAGGTTTGTAAACAAAAGTTCGGGCAGCCAATTTTGGCTTATTAATAATCACGGAACCTAATTATAGTTTGACAGGCGTATAAACAACCTGTCTATTACCTTTTTCATCACCCTTTAGAGTAATCGAATGATAATCACCAAATTCTGTTTCCATATGAGTTACGAGGAAAATCTGTTTGAAGCTTTTGGCCTGAGTAAGCATACTAACTAGGATCTTTCTTCTGGTGGAATCCAAACTTGCCATTGGTTCATCCATAATTATAGAATTAATTATTGGTGGCTTCCTCTCTGAGTTCTTGAAGGGCTTTATCCTTGCCATCAACTTGGATATTGCAATTCTTAATGCCAGTCCTAGAGCAGTTTCATCGCCTCCACTTAACTGATCTTTATTCTTTATTACATTGTCCTTGCTATCCATAAGTGTTATTTCCAATCCATGAGATTCCATACCTCCTCTCACTCTTCTTATGGTAGAAGAAATTTTATCTATAGTATAGCGGCCTTCTGTAAGCTGTGCCATGTAATCATTAGTAGCATGTCTTAATACTCCTACCATTTTTCCTTC
>JAATVR010000257.1 GCA_014523665.1 Nitrososphaerales archaeon TH526 | reverse complement strand
CCTTCAAACACAAGCATTCTTATACTGAACGGAGAAAATGATACACAGACTCCAGTTCAAGGAGCCTTACTGCTACAGCAAAAGCTTACACAGTTAAAGCATCCTGATCATGCCCTAATCACCTATCCTAATCTAGGGCATGAATTTCATCCTTCCTCTCAATGGTTCACTCAACAAGGATCTATACCAGAATACGTCCTGGCGGATCTTTACGCATGACTTGAACCTAGATCAGGATTTACGGATCTTGGAATTAATTAATTCTAAACTTGATCAGCTAGGTCAAGATAAGATTAGCCATAATAGTTCAACTTCATCACCAGACATTCAGAATACCCTCCCAAAGAATGTTCATGTAGGAGATATTGACATTGCATACAAGTCATTTGGTCAGGGTAGCCCTATCTTGCTCATTAGTGGCAGTGGAAACGTTATGGATGTTTGGCCATCATCTACGTTACAAGAACTGTCATCAAATCATACGATAATAATATTTGATAACAGAGGGGTGGGCAATACGCCTTTAGGTACAAAACCCATTTCTGTAAAGCAAATGGCAAACGATACAGTTGGATTGCTTGATGCTTTGAAAATCCATAAAGTAGGTGTTCTTGGATTTTTTATAGGTTCTTTTGTAGCTGAACAGCTTGCCATTACTCACCCGGAGAGTCAATAGACTCATACTATATGGTGCGTCATGTGGAGGGCAAGAAGGCATGTCCCAGTCCTCAGACTGCCAAAATTATATCAGATTTCGTATATAACCGTACGAATGATGTGACGGAGTTTCTATCAGTCACATCTCCTCCAGAATGGATAAATACACATCCCAATTATCTTGAGACAATACCTAGTTCTTCAGAGATAGTTAATTCCAATATCTTGGTACAGCAATTTAATGCTGTGGAAAACTGGTTGGCCAGAAACTGGAGTGGCGCTTGTACTGAACTTTCAAAGATATCTAGACCTGTTTTGATAATAACAGGAACCGAAGACGTTGCTGTGCCAGCGGCTAACTCTTTGATGCTAGTGCAGAACATTCCAGATGCATGGCTCGTTCAAATAAGAGATGCAGGACATGGATTGATGTACCAATATCCGGATGAGTTTAGCAGAATTATCTCAACATTTATGAATACAACTAATTAGCAAATAGTTGGAAAAAAGAATCACATGGAGTTTATCAGGTTACATCACGTCTAGAAAAGAGGTTAAGCATCCAATCAACCATGGCCTTATCTTCTTTTCGTATTATTCATAAGATTTCTTTACAATAATCTCTTCTAAATGCATCATAGTAAAGCTAAACTTAAAGAAAAGATGAGAGAATGAAACATGGTGTCTTGATTCAAATGCATCCAACATTCGTAAGATAATTGGATCATGTCAATGATACAAAATCCGGTGATATAGAGGTGGTAGTTATGACCAGTATAATCTAAGTTCAATGAAAGAACGTCACAGATTCAGCAAGTACTTCTAGACTTCGCTGTAGCGCAATGCTTTTCTACTCCTATGAAGATTTATTTTGCCATGAGCCGGTCGGCAAAGGAATGGTCAAGTCCACAGACTGCTCTAGCTTATCTAAATGTAGCTGACACTATTCCGCACCGCTCAGAAGGTGAATCTGTCTTGATAGAACATCTGCCTGAAGATACAAAACGGATTTTGGATCTAGGGACAGGAGATGGAAGATTAATCAGGCTGATAAAGACGAATAGACCAGAGATAGAAGCAGTGGCAATAGACGTATCTCCAACAATGCTAAAATCTGCAAGGGAACATTTCGCTAACGACTCAAAGGTCAAGATTATGGAGCATGATCTTAGTCAACCTTTGCCAGATGATTTAGGTTACTTTGATGCTGTTGTATCTAGTTTTGCGATCCACCATCTTAGACATGAACGTAAGCGTGAACTCTACGAGGAAATATATGATATTGTTAATCCTACAGGAATATTCTGTAATTTAGAACATGTTGCATCACCTTCTGTCGAATTGCATGTCAGATTTCTTAAAGCAATTGGGTACAGTCCAGAAAAAGAGGATAGAGCTAATAGATTGTTACCAATGGAATTACAATTGGGCTGGCTAAGAGATACTGGATTTGTAGAAGTAGATTGTTATTGGAAGTGGCTTGAGATGGCTCTGCTTATAGGATATAAGGCCTGAATGACTAATTATTTGTAATCAAAGACCTCCAGAAAAGGTATATCTTAAAAAAGGCAAAAAAAGGAAAATCTAAGGTACAGAAGAGGCTGAAACAAGGTCAGTGTTATCCAGTTATCCAGATATTGAACCGTATTATCCAGGACAGTTCAGTAGTCTAAATACTATAAATTGTTGAGATAAGGATGAATTCTGCGGGGGGGGGAACAGGATGGACCTGTTTCACATTTCAATTGATAAAGGCAGTATTCTATATGCTATAGATACTAAATTAAATATTTGATCTCAAGAAAGACTGAACTAGAAAGACTTTTCTTTATTTTTCTGTCAATCTAAGCCACTAAATCATTCTATAGTCAATAGTCATTCTCATTACATTTACCATATTCTTGCACATATTTCTATTT